>NZ_JABWNC020000026.1:0-54267 GCF_013368855.2 Escherichia sp. 93.0816
AGACGGTCATGCAGTCGGGTATTAAACAGGGTATTTGCCGCCTGAATATTGGCCAGATAGCTGCCAATCTCCGGGCGATACTGATGCTTTCTTTCCGGCTGCGGTTCAGGTGAAGCGGGTGTGTAAGGCGAAGGCGTGTAAGGTGAAGGTGTATCGGGAATTACAGGGTCAACTGGTGGTATAAGTGGGGTTTCACTGGTTAAGTACCAGTTCTGATCGTCACTTTTCGTCACGTTATAATCATAGGCTCCGGCAACAATACGGCCTTCTTTACTAAACGTACCCTCTGATGCCCCCGTTATTTCAACAATGCGGATACCTTCAAGCGTATCGGCGCCCTGACCACCGGCATTGTGAACACTCACACGTGTATGACCAGACGTGTTGCCTTTTACAATTAATTTATCGGTCGCGGAATTATCATCGCCGAGTTCGGTACGCATAACTAATAAACCGTTATTAGCGGTGTAATTGCCATTGATGGTGAGTGTGGCAGGCGTCAAATTGTTGCCATTTTTTGAGGACGATAGCGTTGCCGTACCTGCCAAATCCAGCGCATTTAAGGTTTGTGAAAAACCGTCTAAATCGATATTTCCTCCACTGGAGACGGCATAACTGGAGTTCGGGCTAAAGGTATCGTTGATACCGGCGCGCAGGGTGCCTTTACTAATATTTGTTTGACCAGAATAAGTATTTGCGCCAGTTAAAGTAGTGACTCCGGAACCCACCTGGTTAACCTCGCCTTTGCCAACGATATCTGCCGCCAGGATAAAATCTTCGCTGGAATGGTTGAAATTAATCTGGGCGGTACTATCCCCGACATCGCTTCCCATATGGATAATCGGCGTCTTGATTGTTCCCGCTTTCTGTTCGGCTTCTCCCTGCGCTCCACCAATGTTTAGAATACCGGTGCTGGTTTCGTCCATTCCAAGCCAGATAAATTGATTCGCGCTGACCGTGGCATTATTACTAACGGTAAGAATACCTTTTGCATCGTTCAGCAATGAGCCCAATCCCCCAAGGGAGATAAACTCATTCACGGCTAATGAAGAATTGTCACCATCAACCAGGGTTTCGCCGTATCCCGTTCCCTGAAAATTCTCCATATTTCCATTAAAGCCAATGATCATATCAACCGATGAGGTAAGATGACCGCCATGAGTGATTTCGAGTTTACCCGTCCCCTGATCGCCTACCATCACATACCGTGCGGCAACGGATGAACCCTCACCGTCAATAACGACCTGTCCCTGCGCCTGGTAGTTAAATTCACCAATTCTGAATTCATTTAAATCGGTGATAGTACTGCCGCTAAGTACCATTAAGGTTCCTGAGCCGCCATTGGTTCCCAAATAAATATCACGTTGGTTAGGTGACGCATGGCTAAGTGTCAGATGAGAGTTATTTTCTAATTTTATTGTCCCTGACGTCGCATTACCGATGACGATTTTAGAAGTAGTCAGATCCCGCCCGTCTATATTCAACGTTCCTTCACTTGTTGTTCCAACATTAAGATAACGAAATTGATCCCATACTGGTGAGTTATTTTCTGATGAAGATAAGGTTACGACATCATTATTATTGATTGTCACATCGCTGTTGATAGTGGTTGGTGGTGTCCATGCCTGGGAAACTGGTATTGATAACACGGTCGAAATAGCTATTGCCAGCGTGGACAAGGGATGCTGTCTGATATTCATAAAGTTAATTTTCATCCTTATGATTTATTTTAAGATAAATAACCAACTCACAGTAACTACGTAAAAAAAATAGATTTTAACGTCTTTGGAACAGGTTACTGTTCTATCAAATGAAGAGTAGTGCGTGAAACCAATGTTTATAAATCAGTTTAATTTATGATTAATTTGATATTAATTTATTTTGATGGTTTAGGCGTTGCGCTGAAAAATAAGTTACATAGTCTTCTGTAGCAAAAATCTTTAAATATCTTAATTGGTAAAAAATGATAAAAAGAAAAATGAGAAAAATCATCGAGATGCTTGTTGTCGATTTGTTTTGAATTTAATAATAGTAATGAATTAGTTTCATGTTTATTGTTTACACATCTTTTTAGAGATGAAAAACACCAGGATTTTTACCAAAAAATATAGTTGTCGTACATCGATGAAATGTATTCAAAATATGAGATAAAATACATTCTTATTAGGAAAGATATAAATGTGTTTTATTTTTCTGTCTATTTTTCCTGATTACTCAACTGTTTATTAAGCAATCCTGAATAATGGCATCATTTGGCGCTGATAAAAAACATTTACAGAATAAGCAAAGAAAAAGGGAGCCGCAGCTCCCTTTGACAACTTTAGTGCGCACCGCCTCCGCCGCCACCTGCGCCAAATGGCGGCCTGGCAAACCACACCAGCCCCAGCAGGACGAGGAATATCCCGGCTGACATCCAGAAGATCTCATTGGCGGAAATAATCAGCCCCTGATTGGTGATCTGCTGGGCAATCCAGCCGGAAGCCTGCTGTTGCGTCATTCCCAGCCCTTCCAGTTGATGGTACATCGCCTGGGCGTTCGGGTTATATGGGTTCACTGATTCGGTCAGCTGCGCATGGTGCAGCGACTCGCGGTTAGTCCACATAGTCGTCGTAATGGACGTGCCGATAGAACCCGCCAGCGTTCGCGTAAAGTTGGAGAGACTCGACGCCGCCGCCAGTCGTTCCGGTGGCAAACCAGAGAGCGTAATGGTGGTCAGCGGCATAAAGAAGCAGGCCACCGCGAAGCCCTGGATAAACTGCGGCCAGGCCGATGCACCAAAATCCATACCCGGTTCAAAAGTATAAGCACGCCAGTAAAAGCAAACGGCATACATAATAAAGCTGAAGGTTACCAGCCGACGCATATCCAGTTTATGCGCAAAACGACCAATAATCGGCGACAGGATCACCGGAATAATCCCTACCGGCGCAGACGCCAGCCCTGCCCAGGTTGCTGTGTAGCCGTAGACTTCCTGCAATAACTGCGGCAGCAAAACAATGGCACCGAAGTAGAGCATATAAGCGAGGCTGATACACAAGCAGCCGATGGTGAAGTTGCGCGACTTAAACAATGAAAGATCAACTATCGGGTTATCGTCGGTCAGCTCCCAGACAATCAGGAAGCTGATAGCCACCACCGCCACCACGGTGAGGACGATAATTTCCTGTGATGAGAACCAGTCCAGCTCTTTACCCCGGTCGAGCATAATCTGCAGACTGCCGATACCAATCACCAGCAGTGCCAGCCCCACGGCATCAATTCGCCGCCGTTCGGTGCGAGTTTCGCGTCCGCGCAGGGTTTGCAGTGTCATCAACACCACCGCCACGCCAATTGGCACGTTGATGAAGAATATCCAGCCCCAGTGGTAATTATCACTGATATAACCGCCGAGGATTGGGCCGCAAATTGGCGCAACAATTACCGTCATCGACCACAACGCCAGCGCGATCGAGCGTTTGGCTGGCGGGTAGTTATTCAGTAACAGACTTTGTGAAAGCGGGATCAATGGGCCGGCGACAATCCCCTGAATCACGCGGAAGAAGATCAGCATATTCAGGCTGCTGGAGACACCACACGCCCACGAAGCAATAGCAAAGGCGATGGTTGACCAGAGGAACAGCTTCACTTCCCCGACGCGTTTTGCCAGCCAGCCGGTAAGGGGGATCGAGATGGCGTTTGCCACCCCGAAGGAGGTGATCACCCACGTTCCCTGGCTGAGCGATGAGCCCAGGTTTCCGGCGATAGTAGGGATCGCCACGTTAGCAATGGTGGAGTCCAGCACCTGCATGAATGTCGCCAGTGACAGCGCAATGGTCATAATGACCAGTTGCGCGCCTTCCAGCGGTTTTTGCTGTTGCATCACACGCACCTCTGGATTAGCCAGCGTTAGCTTTTACGATGTCGTCGATCAGTTTATTGACAGGTGCCAGGCTGATTTCACGCGCGGTGCTTACCGCTACCGGCGTAGAACGTACTTTGTTTGCCAGTACCTGACCGTCACGGTTAGTGGTATTGACGCTCACCAGCGTGGACAAACCGATGCGCAGTGGGTATTGCTCCAGCTGTTTCTGATCCAGTTCAATACGAACAGGCAGACGCTGAACGACTTTGATCCAGTTACCGGTGGCGTTTTGCGCCGGAAGCAGCGAGAACGCGCTACCCGTACCCATATCCAGACCGACCACTTTACCGGTGTATTTCACATCATCGCCGTAAATATCAGTGGTAATAGTGACCGGCTGACCGATGCGCATATTGGCAATCTGCGTCTCTTTAAAGTTGGCATCCACCCACATATTGGTCGCCGGAACGACCGCCATCAGCGGCGTTGTTGGGCTAATTTGCGCACCAGGCTGTACGGCTCGGCGGGAGACATAACCGGTCATTGGGCTGACAATACGGGTACGTTCCAGCGCCAGCCAGGCATTACGTACTTCCGTTGCGGCCTGTTGCACGGCAGGCTGATCTTCCAGTTTAGTTCCCAGAATCATCGCCTGATTGGCATTGTATTGTTGAATGGCGACGTCCAGTTGCGCCTGGGCACTGGTGACGGCGTCGCGGGCGTGTTGCAGCTCTTCGCGACCAATCAGGTTGGCATTGCCCAGCGGCACACGGCGGTTGTAGTCGCTTTGTGCTTTCGCGAGGGCGATTTTTTGCACCTCAATATTCGCCTGCAACTGCTTGCTGTTAATCATCAGCTGGTGGGTTTGGCGAACGCTGGAAGCTAGTGCAGTTTTGGCTTTTTCAAACGCCTGGCGAGCATCTGTCGGGTCGAGAGTGACCAGCACATCGCCTTCTTTTACAAAATCGGTGTTATCAGCCCAGACTTTCGTCACGCTGCCTGACACCTGAGACATAATTTGAATCTGATTCCCTGCCACGTATGCGTCATCGGTCTCTTCAAAATGACGCAGTACCAAAAACCAATAAATTCCTATCGCTACGGCAATAATGATAAAGAGCAAGGTGAGAAGGAGGAGCAGACGTTTACGTTTGCCACTCTTCTTTACCGGTTGCTGCGGGTTTTGAGTCTCCGCATTTGCGCTCATATTGTTCTCCACGATCTTCTTAACTCATCGGCTGAGCCGACCTGCTTGCCAAAAAGGCCAGCACGTTGCGATGCTGGCCGGTCAGTTTTTCTTTTATAAATCTGGATTTTTGAGCGAGATGACGCGTTAGCTCATCGCTTCGAGGACCATGCCGTCTTGTTCCATCTGGTCGAGACGGGAGAGCAACTTGCGGGTGATTTGCTCAAGCTGATCTTTTTCGCTAGTGCTGAGCGCGGACCAGAGTTGATGCAGGCAGTTATGCTGCGGCGGTAAAACCTCGCGCAAAAACTCGTGACCTTTTTCCGTTAATTGCAGATGCAGACAGCGGCGATCGTTATCGCTTTCACGACGCTCGATCCAACCGCGTTTTTCCAGTTCATCGGCAATACGCGTCGCATTGGTACGGGATGATCCAAGAGCACAACTTAATTCAGAAGGCTGAATACTGTGGTTTTCCTGAGACTCCAGCGTAATCAACGCCATAAACAACGTCTCGTTAATCCCCTGAGCCTTCAGCATTTTATTGCGGTTCTCCAGCAGCTTGCTCTGCATATGCATACAAAGACGGGTCAGAAGGATTTCCTGATAAGGAAAATCTTCGTGGCGGCTGGCGCGAAATTTTAGCATTTGTTCAATGGGCGTAAACGAACTATCCATTTGGGTATGACCTCATTAATTTCAGCCGATATAGTAACGACAGTGACAAATAAAGTAAATGTATTGTTTTAGAAAAATGATTCTTGTGGGTTATATAATCGCCATCACTTTCCAGGCGAGCCCGTAGGCCAGCGCACTTAGCAGTGTCGGGACGATAATGCTGCGTGTTTTATAGAAACTGGCACCCAGTACCGCAAAGCCGACCAGCGTGGGCACGAAACGGCGTGTATCGTGCATCACTTCTGGTGCGGTAGAGACAACCAGCAGAGCACAAATCGAGGCTATGCCAATGGTGTCGAGCAAAATACCCACCGCACCACGTTTGGTTGGGCGGGCATTACCCACACGCAGGCGCAGCGGCAAATAGCGAAAGCAATAATTAACCGCGCCAACCAGTAACCCAAGCAGCAGAACCTCATAGCTCATCGGGCGCTCCTTGCCAGAATGCCTGAATTAGCGCAGTGAGGCAGCCACAGACAATGCCTGCCAGAATGGCGACGGGGATAGAAAATAGCGTTACGCCCGCAAGGGCGCCGATTAACGCTGCGGTAACGCAAAGGGATTGTTTGCGCTGGAAAGAGGCGAGCAGAAAACTCATAAAGAGCGCCGGTAGCATAAAGCCTAATGCTGCTTCAACGGCTGGATAACCTTGCAGCAAACCGCTGCCGGAGAATGCCCCTATAACCGTACCAAATACCCACGATGACCATGAACTGAAGGCAATGCCGATCATCCAGTTCTCGCTCCAGCGGCGATTATTGCGCACCAGCTTTGCCGTTGCTGCGGCAAAAACTTCATCCGTCAGGCCAAACGCCCACAATGCAGTTTTCGATTTTTGCAGACGCTGAACAATGCGGCTACGCAACGATGGGCCATACAGAACATGGCGAACATCCATTGCCATGACGGTCAGCGCAGCGACCCATAAACTACTCCCGGCTGCCAGCATCGTGGTAATGACGAACTGACTCGCGCCTGCATAAATGATGCAGGAGAAAAAAACGCTTTCGAGAGGAGAGAATCCCAGACGGGTCGCATTCAGACCGAAAGCAAAGGCCACCGGAATATAACTAATAACAATCGGTAAACTGTCTTTGCATCCTTCCATGAAGGTCGCCGAACCAGAAGCAGGCAGAGGAGTAGGGCTTACCATAGAGTGTACGCTTAACGACTGTTAAAATTATAAATAGACTGAATGAATATCTTAACCTTATCAGACTGATGGGCTTCTTAACACCCTTATAAGTGTAAAGCCACGAAAACGGTTGCTGATTGTCTAAATAGCGGCTTCCTGACGATGAAAACCTCGCCACCAGACTAACAGATTAACCAGGGCAATCGTCGCACCAGCCAGGCAAACGCCAGCCCAACCGGCATGTTGCCAGGCAGAGGCCGAAATCAGTGAACCGGCGGCACCGCCAATAAAGTAACTGGTCATATAGCCTGCGGTCAGACGATTACGTGCATCAGGATAAATACGATAAATCACGGTTTGATTGGTGATATGCACGCCCTGTACGGTGAGATCCAGCACCAGGATGCCGATAATCAGCGCCAGCACGGAAGTGTGACCAAACCAGATCGCCAGCCATGAGAGCAACAGCAGCAGTAGGCCGAAAGTTGTTGTCAGGTGCGATTGACCCTTATCGGCAAAACCACCTGCCGGACGTGCGCCCAGCGCCCCAGCGGCTCCTGCAAGGCCAAACAGACCAATCGTTCCATCGCTGTAGTTAAAAGGCGGTGCGGCAAGCAAAAAGGCCATTGATGTCCACAGAATGCTGAAGTTAGCAAAGGTCAGGCAGCCCAGCACCGCGCGGGTGCGCAGGATCTTATCGCTGATAAACATGCTGAAAACGGAACCTAACAACTGTGGGTAGTTGAGGTGCGTCTCAGATTTCATCTGCGGCAGGCCGCGCCACAACGCCAGCGCCATTAGCGCCATTAATACCGCTGCGACCCAGAAAACGGTGCGCCAGCCGCCGAGATTTGCCAGCAACCCGGCAACGGTACGCGCCAGCAAAATGCCCAGTAGCAGGCCGCTCATAATAGTGCCAACCACCTTGCCGCGTTTTTCTGGTGAGGCCAGTGTTGCCGCCAGCGGAACCAGAATTTGTGCCACGACCGAGAATAAACCGGTTAATGCCGTACCGAGGATCATCATCGCCAGTGACTGACTGCTGGCAGTGATTAACATGCCACCGGCTGCCAGTAAGGTCATTGAGACGATCAGCCTGCGGCGTTCAAACATATCACCCAGTGGAACTAGAAATAGCAGACCGGCGGCATAACCTAGCTGCGCGGCGGTGACTATAAAGCCCGCCGAACTGGCAGAAAGGGAAAAATTACGCGCGATGGTGTCGAGCAATGGTTGAGCGTAATAGTTGCTGGCGACCGCCAGACCGGTGGCGATCGACATCAGCACGATCAGCGCCGGGCTAAGCTCGTGATTGGGTTTAGTCATTATTGTTGTTTATCAGGTGATGATTAGTCTGAAAAGCAATAATAGCGGATGTTTATGGATGTGGGGTGAAAGATTGATTGTTGAAATGTGCGGTGTGATTTGTAGGCATGATAAGACGACGCCAGCGTCGCATCAGGCATTGTGCACAGAAGGCGGATGCGGCGAAAACGCCTTATCCGCCCGAATAAAAATTACTTCTGCGCTGCCAGCGCCTCATTTACCCAGCCATCGAACTGCTGCTGGTGGGCTTTGATCCAGCCATCAACGTGACCCTGAATATCGCCTTCTGAGGCCTTGCCGTCATGCATAATGGCGTTCTGGGCGTTAATGTCCGCAACCGGTAACTGCATAATGGCAAACAGTTTCGCTGCCGCCGGGTTTTTCTCAGCCCAGGCTTTGTTGGCAACGATATGCATGGTGCTGACCGGGAAGCCGTAATTCGCGCCATTCGGCAGTTTGGTATCGGCGTTTTTATCGCCCGGCAGTGCGGAGAACGGCACCTGCAACCAGACGACATCTTTGCCCGGCTTCAGTTCGTTACTCACCCAGTACGGCGTCCAGGTGTAGTAAAACACCGGCTTGCCCTCTTTGTAACGACTGATGGTGTCGGCCATCATCGCCGCATAGTTACCCTGATTATGCGTCACGGTGTTGGTCAGTTCATACGCAGCAAGCTGGTGATTAATGGCACCTTCGCAGCCCCAGCCGGGGTTACAACCGGTTAAATCCGCTTTGCCATCGCCGTTGGTATCAAACAGTTTGGCGATCTTCGGATCTTTCAGTTGCGCGATGTTGGTGATTTTGTACTGGTCGGCGGTTTTCTTATCGATCAGGTAACCTTGTGCCGCGCCGTTAACAAATACCCCTTCACGATAAAATTTCTTATCGCCACCGGCAGCTTCGTACATGTTGTCATGCAGCGGCGTCCAGTTCACTGCGGTAAAGGTCGCATCGCCGGAAGCAAGCGAGGTGTAGCCAACGTTGTAATCCACTTCGCTGGGTTTATTGACGGTATAACCTAATTTCTCCAGCGCACGGCTGACCAGCAGCGTCTGGAAAGTTTCTTCAGTGATGGTGCTTTGAACCGGATTAACGGTAATGCCTTTGCCCGGCAGATCGGCAGCAAAAGTTTGTGTAGAGATAAGCGTGGCAAACGCTGTCGCAAAAAGTACGCTATGTCGCATTGTTATTCCTTTTTTTGGCAGGGTGGTAATGCCCGGCGTCACCGGGCAAGTGCAGAGTTATTTAATGAATGGGCGGGTCAGCAGACCGACTGGGCCAGTGGTATACCAGCGACGGTTGCCGCGACTGCGTGAGTCGCGCCCAACGGCCTGGGTCAGGCGATCGAGGATAATAGCAAGGATCACAATCCCGACGCCGCCAACGGTGGCAAGCCCCATATCCAGACGACCGATACCGCGCAGAACCATCTGACCCAGCCCACCGACGGCAATCATCGAGGCAATGACCACCATAGAAAGCGCCAGCATCAGCGTCTGGTTGACGCCCGCCATAATGGTCGGCATCGCCAGCGGTAACTGAACTTTGAACAGCATCTGACGCGGGCTGGCACCGAATGAGCGCGAGGCTTCAATCAGATCCGCCGGAACCTGATTAATCCCCAGAATGGTCAGACGGATAATCGGCGGCAGAGCAAAGATGATGGTCACCACTACGCCCGGCACGTTGCCGATACCAAACAGCATGACGATTGGCACCAGATAAACAAACGCGGGCGTAGTCTGCATGGCATCAAGCAGTGGACGAATTATTTTCGCTGCTCGCGGACTTCTCGCCAGCCAGATCCCCAGCGGCAGACCAATGACGATACAGAACAGCAGGGCGGTTAATACCAGCGCCAGGGTGACCATTGCTTGCGACCATGCGCCAATCGCGCCGATAGCAATCAGTGAAACTAATGCCGCAACGCCCATACCGACGCCGGAAATCTGCCAGGCGATTAGAGCGAAAACGATAATCGCCACAGGTGCGGGCATACCCAGCAGCAGTTGCTGGAAACCGTTGAGGATGTAATCCACCGGAACACGCACACCCTGGAAGAGGGGACGGAAATGGGTGACTACCCAGTCGATCCCTTCGGTTACCCAACTGTCGAGCGGGATCAGCGTCTTATGGAACGGATCGAGAATATTAAAATGCTCGACGTTTGGCGCAGGCGTACTGGTCAGCCAGTCAGCGCCACCGCCATCAGTTGGTGCAGGAGCCGGTGTACCCCAGGCGTCTGCGGATTGTGCGGCGCTGTCCGCCGCTGGCGTGGTATCCCACGGGTTGTTTTGATCAGCCATTGTTTACCCCCTCACGATCTAAAGCGCGCAGCAACATTCCTTTCGAAATGATGCCGACATACTGTTGGTCCTCGTCGACCACGGGCACCGCACAGGGCGCCTGTCCGACATGAGAGAGCAACTCGCTAAGAGGCGTTTGTGCATCGACCGCTAACGGCGCATCAATCAGCGCCGCATCAAGACCTTGCTGCTGCGTTAATGCTGCTTTTAACGAATCGATAGAGACTGCGCCGACAAACTTATTACCGCGTTCGATGACGTAACCATATTCGCGGTCTTCATCCTGCAATAATTTCAGTGCCGAACGCGGGCCGAAGCCGGGTGTTTTACGAATTAAGCCATTAGGGCTGCGGCGGGCAATATCTTTTGCGCTGAACACCTGGCTAATATCAACACCACGGAAGAAGGTACGGACATAATCATTCGCCGGATTATTGAGAATTTCATCCGGTGTACCGACCTGAACGACTTCACCATTTTGCATAATGGCAATTCTGTCGCCAATACGCATAGCTTCGTCGAGATCGTGAGAAATAAATACAATGGTGCGCTGATGTTTTGCCTGTAATTTTACCAGCTCATCCTGCATCTCGGTGCGAATTAGTGGATCGAGCGCCGAGAAGGCTTCGTCCATTAATAAAATATCCGGATTGATGGCTAATGCGCGAGCTAATCCGACACGTTGACGCATCCCGCCCGAGAGTTCGTCCGGGTAGCTGTGGGCATAATTTTCCAGCCCAACCTGACGCAGTGCATCAATCGCTTTTTCCCGGCGTTCTTCGGCGTTAATTCCGGCCAATTCCATACCGAATGCAGTATTGTCCAGCACGGTCATATGTGGCATTAAGGCAAAGGACTGGAAGACCATCGCAATCTTTTTTCTGCGCACCTCACGGAGTTCGGCGTCGGATATTTTGGCAATATCCACACCGTCAATCAGAACTTGTCCACGGGTGGGTTCAATCAGGCGATTGAGAAGGCGTACCATTGTGGATTTACCCGAACCGGATAATCCCATGATGACAAATATCTCGCCTTCTTCAATGGCCAGACTGGCGTCTTTTACGCCAAGCGATAGCCCTGTTTTTTCCAGAATTTGTTCTTTTGAAAGTCCTTGTTCGATATATTTGAAAGCTCTCTGTGGATGCTCTCCAAATATTTTATAAAGATTTTTAATTTCTAATTTAATTGCCATGCAATAGAAAGGTTCCTGTTATTTGTTTATGTCGATATATTACCCGATGGAAATAGTCACTTTTTTCTACCCTAACATACTGAGAATCTGAGGCAACCCCTGATGGCAAATGTGGCATGAATATTGATGCGAGCAAATCGCCGGAATTTCCCGTGATATAAGGGCTGAGAGCAAATCGAGAAAAGTTGATATTTTTTGTTATAGATAGCGGAAAAACGCCTGAATATTGTAGTTTCAGGCGAATAATGCAACAGAGTATCAGTGTAGATCACCACAAAATATTTGTGTGATAAAAAGCCATTTAATGAAAATTATTTCCCTGCTGCGGTTGGTGTTATTTTTTAAAATAACAGTGTCAGAAATTCCAGTCTTCGTCTTCTGTTTCGACCGCTTTTCCCATCACATAAGAGGAGCCAGAACCGGAAAAGAAATCGTGATTTTCATCGGCATTCGGCGAAAGCGCGGCGAGGATTGCCGGATTCACTTCCGCCATTTCTGCCGGGAAAAGCGGTTCGTACCCCAGATTCATCAATGCCTTATTGGCGTTGTAGCAGAGAAACGCTTTTACATCGTCAGCCCACAAGGTTTCGGCGTACAGCTCATCGGTGTATTGCAGTTCGTTGTCGTAGAGTTCCAGCAACAAATCGAAGGCAAAACTCTTTAACTCTTCGCGTTGTGCGTGGGAGATCTTTTCCAGGCTTTTCTGATATTTATAACCGATGTAATAACCGTGCACTGCTTCATCGCGGATAATCAGACGGATCAGGTCGGCGGTATTGGTCAGCTTACCGCGACTGGAAAAATACATCGGCAGCCAGAAGCCGGAGTAGAACAAAAATGATTCCAGAAAGACACTGGCGATTTTCTTTTTCAGCGGATTATCGCCGCGATAATGTTGCTGAATAATCTGTGCTTTTCGCTGCAACGGCGCGTTTTCTTCACTCCAGGCGTAGGCGGCATCGACATCTTTTGTCTGGCACAGCGTCGAGAAAATCGAGCTGTAAGAGCGGGCATGAACCGCTTCCATAAAGCTGATATTCGATAATACCGCCTCTTCATGGGGCGTGAGCGCATCGGGCATCAGCGAGGGGGCGCCGATAACATTTTGCAGCGTGTCGAGCAGCGTCAGGCCAGTAAAAACACGCATCGTCAGTTGTTGCTCTACGGCGCTTAATGTCTGCCAGGCGGGGATATCGTTCGACAGCGGCACTTTTTCCGGTAGCCAGAAATTACTGGTCAGGCGATTCCACACCTCCAGATCTTTATCGTCAGTAATCTTGTTCCAGTTGATGGCGCTGATACGTGAGAGTTTCATAAGCAATCCTTAGAGCGCGCAGGAGACGCAGCCTTCAATTTCAGTACCTTCCAGCGCCATCTGACGCAGGCGAATGTAATAGAGCGTTTTGATTCCCTTACGCCAGGCGTAAATCTGCGCTTTGTTGATATCGCGGGTGGTGGCGGTATCGGGGAAAAACAGCGTCAGCGACAGCCCCTGATCGACATGGCGTGTCGCTTCGGCGTAGGTGTCGATAATCTTTTCCGCGCCGATTTCGTAAGCGTCCTGATACAGCGCCAGATTCTCATTCGTCATAAACGGGGCAGGGTAGTAAACGCGCCCGGTTTTGCCCTCTTTGCGGATCTCCACTTTCGCCACAATCGGATGAATACTCGATGTGGCATGGTTGATATAAGAGATGGAACCGGTTGGTGGCACCGCCTGGAGATTCTGGTTGTAGATGCCGTAGCGCATCACGTCGTCGCGTAACTCTGCCCACATTTCACGAGTAGGTAATGTGATACCGCTACGAGCAAACAGTTCGCCAACTTTCGCCGTTTTTGGCTGCCAGTTACCTTGCAGATATTGGCTAAAATATTCACCGCTGGCATAGCGCGACTGTTTGAACCCGGCAAAGGTTTCACCGCGTTCGCGCGCCAGCAACATTGAAGTACGCAGGGCGTGCCAGGTGATGGTGTAGAAATAGAGATTGGTGAAATCCAGAGCTTCCGGTGAACCATAGGCGATGCCTTCCCGCGCCAGATAACCGTGTAAATTCATCTGCCCCAGCCCGATGGCGTGCGAGGCGGCATTTCCGGCCTCAATAGACGGCACGCTGCGGATATGACTCATATCTGACACCGCCGTCAGACCGCGCACGGCTGTTTCTATTGTGCGGGCAAAGTCGGGGGAATCCATGGTGTGGGCAATATTCAACGAACCTAAATTGCAGGAAATATCATGGCCTGTGCGCGCATAGTCGAGATTCTCGTCATACTCTGAGGCGCTGTTAACCTGCAAAATCTCTGAGCAAAGATTGCTCATATTTATGCGCCCGGCGATAGGGTTAGCACGGTTTACCGTGTCTTCATACATGATGTACGGATAGCCGGATTCAAACTGGATCTCCGCCAGCCGCTGGAAGAAATCACGCGCATTGATATATTTTTTGCGGATGCGTTCGTCGGCAACCAGTTCGTCATAGTGTTCGCTGATGGCAATATCGGCAAACGGCTTGCCGTAAACCCGCTCAACGTCATAAGGCGAAAACAGTGCCATCTGCGCATTCTCTTTCGCCAGATGGAAGGTGATATCCGGGATCACCACGCCCAGCGACAGCGTTTTAATGCGAATTTTTTCGTCGGCATTTTCCCGTTTTGTATCGAGAAAACGCAGAATATCGGGATGATGCGCGTGCAGATATACAGCCCCAGCCCCCTGACGAGCGCCGAGCTGATTAGCATAGGAAAATGCGTCTTCCAGCATTTTCATCACCGGAACCACGCCAGAAGATTGATTTTCAATACGTTTAATCGGTGCGCCCACTTCCCGCAGATTCGACAGCAAAAAAGCCACGCCGCCGCCGCGTTTCGACAGTTGCAGTGCGGAATTTACCGCCCTACCAATCGACTCCATATTGTCTTCAATACGCAGCAGAAAACAGGAAACCAGTTCGCCGCGCTGCTGTTTACCGCAGTTGAGGAATGTTGGCGTGGCAGGCTGAAAGCGTCCAGACAGCATCTCGTCAGTTAGTTGTGTCGCCAGTGTTTCATCGCCTTGTGCCAGCGTCAGCGCCACCATCGTGACTCGATCGGCAAAATCTTCCAGATAACGCTTGCCATCGAATGTCTTCAACGTATAGCTGGTGTAAAACTTCCATGCACCGAGGAATGTCTGGAAACGAAAACCGCTGGCGTGTGAGTGGGCAAATAGCGTAATAACAAAGTCGCGAGAGTAGCGATTAAGGATGTTTTCATCATAGTAACCTTCGTTGACCAGCCAGTTCAGGCGCTGCTGCTGGCTACTGAAGGTCACACTGTTCGGACGCACATGCGTCGTCATAAAGGCGTCAACGGCCTGGCTGTCTTTATCGAACTGAATGCGGCCTGCGCTATCGTAAAGGTTAAGCATCGCATTCAGAGCGTGGTAATCCATCGTTTCCTGCGTCAGGCGTTCTGCGGTTGTCGTTGCCAAAATTCGGTTACTCCTTTACGAACGTTTTCGATATCGCTTTGCGTACCCATGAGTTCAAAGCGGTACAGCCACGGCACACCGCATTTCCGGGCAATCACATCTCCGGCGCGACCATACGCCTCACCAAAGTTGCGATTACCCGAAGCAATAACGCCGCGAAGCAACGCCCGGTTATGCTCGTCGTTTAAAAAGCGAATCACCTGTCGTGGCACAGCGCCAGCCGTACCGCCACCGCCGTAAGAGGGCACGATCAGGATGTAAGGCTCGTCTACCTGGATCCGTTCCCGCTCATTGAGTGGAATGCGCACGGCGGGTAGCCCTAAACGTTCGATAAAACGCTGCGTATTTTCGGAGCTACTGGAGAAGTAGACGAGCTGGCTCATGCACTGGCCGCGTGTGGCGCTGAATGCAGACGGTTGATCATGTCCGGGCGGAAACCAGACCAGCTAAGATCGCCTGCAATCACTACCGGCAACTGACGAAAGCCCTGAGCACGCAACGCTTCCGCCGCTTCAGGAACGCGATCGACATTAATCATTTCGAAATCAAAGCCCCGGTTTTCCATCGCCCGTTTGGTGGCGTGGCACTGAACGCAATCGTTACGAGTGTAAATAGTAATGCGCATGATTCGTATTTCCGTTTAAAATGAAGATACGGCGCGATGATACGCGTCGGGTTGTCTCTCTGTTGATACAGGGATACTAGATGTAGTTGAAAAAAGATTCAACCATACAAGATATGGGAAATTTCGATAAATCTCACCGCCGTTGAGTGGCTCAACGGGGTAGGGGGTTTTGTGTTCTATAGCCGGGTGATTACCCGGCATCAGGAAATTACATCCGCATGGAAACGGCCAGGCGGTTAAAGCAATTCATCAGTCCGACGGCAAAAGTCAGGTCGCTGATCTCTGCTGCGTTGAAATGTTCAAGCAGAGGTTGATAAACGTCGTCTTCTGCATGGCTTCGGGCAATATCGGTCACCGATTCCGCCCATGCCAGCGCCGCCCGCTCGCGATCGTCAAAATGATGGCTCACCCGCCAGCCTGCAAGAGCGTCCAGCTTGTGCTGTGGCACACCGGATTTACGTAATGCTTTACTGTGCATCTCCAGACAAAATGCGCAGCCGTTGATTTGCGAGACGCGCAAATAAACTAACTCCATCAGTGTGGTATCCAGCGCACTATTTTCCAGCGCCGTTTTGGCCTGCACCAGCGCGCTATACACTGCCGGGCTAAGTTCGTAGTAAGGCTGACGTAATGTAGTCATACAGTTTCTCCTCTTATTAACGCCCGCAATGTAGCACTATAATGGACTGCTAAAGAGAGCCATAAATTACCTAAAAAAGCAGACCATATGCCGCGCTATCAGGATATCGCCCGTCAGTTAAAAACGGCTATTGAGCAAGGGGAACTGAAACCCGGCGCAAGGCTACCTTCCAGTCGTACCTGGTCGCAGGAGCTGGGCGTGTCCCGATCCACTGTCGAAAATGCTTATGCTGAGCTGGTGGCGCAGGGATGGCTGGTTCGACGAGGGCAGGCAGGCACCTTTGTCAGTGAGCAGATACATCCCCAACAATCCGCTGTGGATGTGCTTGCCTTTGCCGGTGAAAGCCAGCAACCGCTGCCATTCCAGATGGGATTACCCGCACTCGATCTCTTTCCGCGTGAGCTGTGGGCGCGGGTGATGGGGCGTCGCCTTCGTACCCAGACGCGCTTTGATTTGGCGTTAGGCGATGTCTGTGGTGAGGTGGCGTTGCGCGAGGCAATTGTTGATTATTTACGCGTCTCACGCGGGATTGAATGCCAGCCAGAACAGGTCTTTATCACTCACGGTTATGCAGCCTCAATGGCCTTAATTCTGCACGCGCTGGCGAAACCGGGAGACGGGATGTGGATGGAAGATCCTGGTTTTCCGCTGATTCGCCCGATTGTTACTCGCCACGGTGTAGAAATTTTACCTGTGCCTGTTGATGACAACGGACTGGATGTCGCAAGCGGAATGCAAAATTATCCTGATGCGCGTTTTGCTCTGATAACTCCTGCGCACCAAAGCCCGCTCGGTGTTGCGCTCTCTCTGGCGCGCAGGCATCAGGTGCTGGCGTGGGCAGAGCGTGCGCAGGCGTGGATTATTGAAGACGATTACGACAGTGAATTTCGTTATCATGGTAAGCCACTACCGGCGCTGAAAAGCCTCGACGCGCCGCAGCGGGTGATTTACGCCGGAACATTCAGCAAATCGCTATTTCCTGCATTGCGCTGTGCGTGGCTGGTGGTGCCGATGGAGCAGATTGCACAATTCCGCCAACAGGCGTCACAGGAGCCATGTGCAGTGCCTGTTCTATGGCAGAATACACTGGCAGACTTTCTTCGCGAGGGGCATTTCTGGCGGCATCTGAAGAAAATGCGTCAGCACTATGCTCAGCGTAGGCAGTGGATTGAGCAGGCGCTTACGCAACAGGGATTCCAGGTTGTGCCACAAAAAGGGGGCATCCAGATGGTTATCAGCATGGTGGGCGACGATATTGTCCACGCGCGTAAAGCCAATGCTGCTGGCCTTGCGGTACAGGCACTTAGCGACTGGCGTATCCGCTCAAGTGGGGAAGGAGGATTGCTTCTCTCGTTTACCAATATCGTTAGCGAAAGCATGGCGCAGCAGGTGGCACAACAATTACGCGGTGCCTTAAGTTAAAAACCCCGAAGTCAGGCTTCGGGGTCAAAGACGCGTATTTATTATCATTGTTGTATTACGATTTGCGTATGCTTAACAGCGCGCCGATAAAAATACCTACCGCAGCTGCTGTACCCACGCTACACCAGGGTCTTTCACGAACAAAAGAATCTGCGCAGCCAACTGCATCGCGCGCGGCTTGCTGGACGCGCGTACGACCATGCATCCGCGCTCTGGTTTCTTTCAGTAGAGCCTGAGCTTTACTGCGTGCGGCTTCGGCTTCACCTTTGGCGTCGCTACCCCAGGACTTCAATACAGATTCGAGACTGTCGGCTAATTGATTGACATCATTCTGAATATCCTGCACGCCATCATCAACGTCGTTGCGGTTCGGTCTGTTAAACATATGATCCCCCATTAGAATTCGATGTAATTTTCAGTGTAGACCATAATTTTCTTAACAGAGATTCATCGCGGCTTTATGGACTTTTCTGAAAGCGTTGGGAATGCGCAATCAGGTAAGGTAGGCGCGCAGTAGATAATAACGAGGATAAAATATGTATTTACGACCAGACGAGGTGGCGCGCGTACTTGAGAAAGTCGGTTTTACTGTCGATGTAGTAACCCAGAAAGCATACGGTTACCGCCGTGGGGAACATTATGTCTATGTTAACCGCGAAGCGAGAATGGGACGTACCGCACTGATAATTCATCCAACATTAAAAGAACGTAGTTCCACACTGGCTGAACCTGCTTCCGATATTAAAACTTGCGATCATTACCAGCAATTTCCGCTCTATTTAGCGGGTGAACGTCATGAGCATTACGGTATCCCGCATGGCTTTAGTTCGCGTGTTGCGCTTGAACGTTATTTGCATGGCTTATTTGGCGAAGCCAGTTAAAGACGCGACTGGCGATGCCAGTCGCGAAAAGAAGGGTCAGGCTTTTACCTGCTGGTAACTGCTCACTTTGAACAAGCGGCGACAGTAATCAAGGAAGTAGCCATAGACCGCCCCCATCAGCATCGAAACAACGATGTTTGAACTGACCGCAGCCATAATCTGGTGCCAGTCTGCGCCTACCACTAATAAGATCGCCATATACACCGGTGACTGGAACGTCACATAAGCCAGAATATCAGCCAGATTTTTTGTCCAACCAGAGTGGCTAATTTTGCGTGCCGCGCGCATAAACAGATCGCGGTACATGCCATATGGCCATGCAATTAAGATATTCACCGGAACGGCCACCAGCCTGGAATAAAAAGACTGTTCGAAGCTCATCCCGGAGAGGAAAACTTCAATACACATGTTCACGACAGTACAATAAACAACCATCGCGAACGTGTCTGCAACTGCATGACGCAAGCGTGACTGCGGTGAGAACATGTTAATGCTCCTTAATAAAAGCGAAATCGGATATGAATGGAAATGGAAGCAGTGCTTTAGACTGCCTGTTTCATTTTTGCATAGCGTATATTGCTGGTTGCCAGTAATCAATTAGTGAAAAATTTTTATTTATTTTGTTTTTGTAGATAAAATGTTCCGTAATGGCGTATTTTTTATACATTATGGATTTTTAAATGCCTTTATGAATAATTTTATTTAAAATCATATTATTACGTGGTTATTTTGAACTGTGCTGGTGGGCCGATTAAGGGATGTTAACGCTATAAAGCGTAGACAATCCGGCTTAAGTAGCGGGTTGAGCTCATTTAGCATTTTTAATGACCTGAAGCCACTAATGTCAGCATAAAACTTCAGTTGCTGAAAATTTGTTTTATTCTTTGTTTATGCATTTTTATTCACTTGTCTTTAATCTACATTCGGTGATGATGGCGCAGAGGGCACCCGATTATTCGCAAATGTCTGGAATGATAAGCCAAATGGCTAATATATAAACTGAAAATAATTATTAATTTTTCTGGAAATAACGGTTGAAATAATATCGCACGCGACTGTAAATAGATTAAATTTTGTGGAAATATAATAAGTGATCGCTTACACTACGCGACGAAATACTTTTTTTGTTTTGGCGTTAAAAGGTTTTCTTTATTATGTCCGTAATGTTACAAAGTTTAAATAACATTCGCACCCTCCGTGCGATGGCTCGCGAATTCTCCATTGACGTTCTTGAAGAAATGCTCGAAAAATTCAGGGTTGTCACTAAAGAAAGACGTGAAGAAGAAGAACAGCAGCAGCGTGAACTGGCAGAGCGCCAGGAGAAAATTAACACCTGGCTGGAGCTGATGAAGGCTGACGGAATTAACCCGGAAGAGTTATTCGGTAATAATTCTGCTGCACCACGTGCAGGTAAAAAACGCCAGCCGCGTCCGGCGAAATATCAATTCACCGATTTTAATGGTGAAGTCAAAACCTGGACCGGTCAGGGTCGTACACCGAAACCGATCGCTCAGGCACTGGCTGAAGGTAAATCTCTCGACGATTTCCTGATCTAATGACTGCTGCCGGATGCCGCCACTATGGCGCGTCCGGCGTCGCTTCTTACGTTCGCTGATTCCACGGCATCTTATCTAACAACCTTGCCATCCCGCAAAAACCGCTGATACCCGCAAACATTAATCCCGCACCGACAAAGCCGCTTAATAAGAAGAACGCGCTATTCACGGCATAACCCAATACGACGCCGATTAATATTAAGCCACCAGCTGTGATCTGTACCTGACGCATTAATGGTAAAGGCTGTGATTTATTTTCGGCTACCGGCAATCCCGCTTTTTTCCAGCTATCAATTCCGCCTTCCAGTAAAAATATCTCTGCGGGGGCGGCAATCGCTGCTAATTTTTGTGCATTATTACTGGTGCGTTTTCCAGCCTGACAGTGGAATATAATTTGTTCTCTACGTAATTTTTCCGGAAGACCAGCCTGTTCCAGCACGGATAATGGTGCCAGATCCGCTTCAGGAATATGTTCACGAAGATATTCATCGGCATCGCGAATATCGATTAACTTTGCACCGCGTGAGATTAATTCTTGTGCATCATGCGGTGAAATTGTTGTTAAAGCCATTGCTACTCCTTACGGACAATAGACGTTTTTCAGGGTGGCGATAATGGCATTTACCGCCTCATTTTTAATGAAATAAAGAATGCGTTGGGCATCCCGTTGGCTGTCGATAAGCCCTTCGTCACGCATCCGTGCCAGATGCTGTGACGTTGCAGAGGCACTCAGTCCGGTAATGCGCGCCAGTTCACCGGCGCTGGTGCCGGGGGAACCGCAAATCATGCACAGAATCAGCAACCGTTTGGGGTGACTCATTGCTTTCAGTAAGGCCGCAGCCTGTTCGGCGCTGGCCTGTAGTTGGGCTAATTCAGTCATATTTATTTAAGTGTTTTCTAAATTAAGTAAACTCTAAACTAAAAATGCAACGTATACCAGCGTCAGCAGCGTAAATGAGGGTAAAAGCATGGGCTGAAACGGGCAGACTCCGCTAAAATTACTATGCTTAAGAGATAAAATCTCTTTTTAAACAATGATTAATTTTCTTATAGGGAGGAAATATGGGGTTCTGGAGAATCGTCATCACCATCATTTTGCCACCGCTCGGCGTGCTGCTGGGGAAAGGATTTGGTTGGGCATTCATTATTAATATTTTGCTGACACTTCTTGGCTATATCCCTGGTTTAATTCACGCTTTCTGGGTGCAAACCCGCGATTGATCCTGTGCTCATCCTGCGGCGTTAACGCGCCGCGTTCCTCTGCTACACTTTCTGAGTGTTTCCGTTAACGAATGAGGTAATTATGGGTCTGTTCAATTTTGTGAAAGATGCCGGAGAAAAGCTCTGGGACGCGGTTACTGGTCAGCATGATAAAGACGATCAGGCGAAGAAGGTGCAGGAACATCTGAACAAAACCGGTATACCTGATGCCGATAAAGTGAATATTCAGATTGTCGATGGTAAAGCGACGGTTACAGGTGACGGCTTAAGTCAGGAAGCGAAGGAAAAAATCCTTGTTGCAGTGGGGAATATTTCCGGTATTGCCAGTGTTGATGATCAGGTAAAAACGGCGACGCCAGCCACTGCCAGCCAGTTTTATACTGTTAAGTCTGGCGACACCCTGAGTGCCATTTCCAAACAGGTCTACGGTAACGCCAATCTCTACAATAAAATCTTCGAAGCGAATAAACCGATGCTGAAAAGCCCGGATAAAATTTATCCGGGGCAGGTGTTGCGTATTCCTGAAGAGTAGTTAATTGCCAGCCATCGCCTGCTGGATAATCGGAATAGGCGTCAGTAAATGCTGGCGCATTAACTCACTGGCGCGCGCCGTATCTCGCGCCAGCACCGCCTCAGTCAGGGTCTGGTGTTGATTGTGTTTATCTTCCAGCATTTCTACAGAAAGCACCGTTTGCCGCAGCCAGATGAACCGATAGCGCGCCGCCAGATCAAACAAACGCTCGCGCATTTGCAGTAAATAGTGGGAACCGCAGCCCGCCACAATCGCAGTATGAAATGCCTGATGGCGCTGATCCCACTCATCAAGCATTTGCTCGCTGGCGTCAGAGGCTTCAAGTTTACCGAGCAAGTGTGCCTTCGCGAGAACGTCAGCCTCCCACTCATCGCTGCCACGGGCAATTGCCAGACTCACCAGCATCGCTTCCATATTGGCGCGGGCGTCGAAAATATCGAGCAGTTCTTGCTCTGACATAGACGCCACCCGATACCCTTTTTGATTCACCACCGTGACCAGCCGTTCCGCCACCAGTTGCGAAAGGGCTTCCCGCAATGGCCCGACGCCGAGTGCATAACGCGACGTTAGCGAACTCATCCGTAATTTTTCATCTGGCTGAAAATTGCCGCGAATAATATCGTTTTTCAACCAGCGGTAGCCATCCAGAGACGTAATGGTCATGGTGTGACTCCTGAACATTATCAGCGCGTATTATGAACGGGTGTTTTTTGCCACAATATCAGCTTTTTCCAGCGTGCCATAATTGGCACGGTACAGATAATCCCTATCGCTAATAAGCCGGTGGAAATTACCTCGAGTTGCTGCGCCGGGCGGAATAACATCACCACCAGTACAAAGGTAATAAAGCCAATCACCAGCCAGGTGAGCCACGGATAAAGCCACATGCGCAGGCGAATTTCGCTGCCTTCCGTCAGCAGGATTTTACGCATCCGCAATTGCGAAACGGCGATGACTAAATAAACCAGCAGGGCAATAGCGCCGGAGCTGTCGATCAGGAATTTAAACACTTTGGCGGGCGCGTAATAGTTCACTACCACCGTTAAAAACGCCGCGCCGGTCGAGAGTAATACTGCCACATACGGGGTTTTGCTACGGTTGATTTTGCCCATTACCGCTGGCGCATCCCCGCGACGGCTTAAGGAGTAGAGCATCCTTGAGGCGGTATACAGAGCCGAGTTCAGACAACTGGTCACCGACAGCAAAATAACGCAGTCCATAATGAATTTTGCATGTGGAATATTCAGCAGCTCCAGCACGGAACGGTAGGAACCCACGGTTTTCAGTCCTGGCATATTCCACGGTATGAGTGCCACGACGACAAAAATAGAACACAAATAGAAAATGGAGATACGCCAGATAACCGAGTTGGTGGCGCGGACAATATGCTTATCCGGCGTGTCGGATTCGGCTGCCGCGATGGTGACAATCTCTGCACCCATAAAAGAAAACATGGTGATCAGCATCGCGCTTAATACCGCGCCAAAGCCGTTCGGCATAAAGCCGCCGCTATCCCACAATCTTGAAATACCGCTCACTTCGGCATAAGGGTAAAAACCGCTAATTGCTACAGCTCCAAGGAAAATAAACGCCAGAATGGCAATCACTTTGCATATCGCCAGCCAGAATTCAAATTCACCGTAGTTTTTAACGCTTAATAAATTACTGCCGGTTAAGGCGAGGGTGATGACCAGAGAAAATAACCAGATGGGAATGCCGGGAACCCACGAGTGCAGGATCATGGCGGCGATGTTGGCTTCCAGGGGGATAACCAGTACCCAAAACCACCAGTACAGCCAGCCGATGGTATAGCCCGCCCAGCGGCCAATGGCTTTGTCGGCATAGGTGGAAAACGAACCGGTGTCGGGCGTGGCGACCGCCATTTCCGCCAGCATCCGCATAATCATAACCACCAGTAATCCGGCGAACAGATAGGCCAGTAAAACTGCCGGGCCCGCTTCGGCGATAGCGACGCTCGAACCGACAAACAGACTTGCGCCGATAACACCGGCAATAGACAACATGGTGACGTGGCGTGATTTCAGCCCGCCGCCTAACTCATGTGGTTGCGATGATTGCCCCATCCTGAATCCTCTCGAAAGTGTGTCACTTGGGAGAGCGCCCCGACATTTCCCGCGTCGGGTCACGCGTTTAATTGAGGCGGTCAACAAATTCTCAAAAGCGAAAGCGGGATGGTTTTCTCCCACTCCCTCAGGGAGAGGGCCGGGGTGAGGGTTTAGCCGCGTGTTTACCCCTCACCCTAACCCTCTCCCCAAAGGGGCAAGGGGACAGTCCGCAGACGCTTTTAACTTTGTCGTTCGCCTCATCGTTATTATTTTTTACTGCATCGTTATCATTCCCTTAGCAACGGTTAACTCTTACGAACGGACATGGCTATTGCTTCGCCTCATCAAAACACTGGCCGATGATCTCCAGACCCTGACGAATCTGAGCATCTTCAATGGTGAGCGGCACAAGGATGCGCAGCACGTTGTAATACGGGCCGCAGGAGAGAAGAATCAGGCCTTTGTCGCGGGCGCGCGCCACGATCTCGGCGGTGAGTCTGGCGTTGGGTTTACTGTGATCGCCATCTTCAAACAGCTCGATGGCGATCATCGCCCCCAGCCCGCGTACGTCGCCGATCTCCGGGTGTTTTTCGGCGATCGCCAATAACCCGTCTTTCAGCTTCTGGCCCAGGTCGTTGGCTTTTTGCAGCAGATTTTCCTGCTCGAACACCTTCAACACTTCCAGTGCCGCCACGCAGGCAATCGGGTTACCCGCATAGGTGCCGCCCAGGCCGCCCGGTGCGACAGCGTCCATCACTTCAGCGCGCCCGGTGACGCCCGCCAGCGGGAAGCCGCCCGCGATCGATTTCGCAAAGGTGGTGAGATCCGGCGCAACGCCCATCTGTTCCATTGCAAACAGCGTACCGGTACGCCCCGCGCCGCTCTGCACTTCATCGGCAATCAGCATGATTCCGTGCTCGTCACACAGTGCGCGTAAACGCTGCATAAAGGCTGGCGTCGCGGCGTAGAAACCGCCTTCGCCCTGAACGGGTTCAATCACGATGGCGGCGATATCTTCCGGCGCAGCGTCATTTTTGAAGATCCGGTGAATACTGGCGATAGCGTCATCTTCACTGATGCCATGCAGCGGGCAAGGGTAAAGCGCGCGATAAACATGCCCCGGCATCAGTCCCATCCCCGCAGAGTACGGATTCACCTTGCCAGTCAACGCCAGCGTGTAGTGCGTGCGCCCGTGGTAAGCGCCGCTAAAGGCGATGGTGCCGCTGCGTTTGGTGGCGGCGCGGGCGATTTTCACCGCGTTCTCCACCGCTTCGGAACCGGTCGTTACCAGCAGCGTTTTTTTGGCGAAATCGCCCGGCACCTTCTGATTCATTATTTCGCACAGCTCCAGATACGGCTCGTAAGCCAGCACCTGGAAGCAGGTGTGTGACAGTTTTTTCAGTTGCGTTTCTACCGCCGCAACCACTTTCGGATGCAGGTGTCCGGTGTTGAGCACTGCAATCCCGCCCGCGAAATCAAGATACTCACGGCCTTCAACGTCCCACACTCGGCAGTTTTCCGCGCGGTCAGCGAAAATCGGGTGAATTTGCCCAACGCCACGAGGAACTGCCTGACTGCGGCGCTGCATTAACTCTTTATTGCTGCTCATTCGCGTTCTCCAGTTAAAGACCGATGCACATATATTTGATTTCTAAGTAATCTTCGATGCCATACTTCGAACCTTCACGACCCAGACCCGAGGCTTTGATACCGCCGAACGGGGCGACTTCATTGGAAATAATGCCGGTATTGATGCCGACGATGCCGTATTCCAGCGCCTCGCCCACGCGGAAGACGCGGCTTAAATCACGGGCGTAGAAATAGGCGGCAAGGCCAAATTCGGTGTCGTTGGCCTGCGCAATCACGTCGGCTTCATCTTTAAAGCGGAACAGCGGGGCGAGGGGGCCGAACGTCTCTTCTTTCGACACTTTGGCGTTGGTCGGAACGTCCACCAGAATGGTCGGCTGGAAGAAGTTGCCGCCGCGTTCGTGCGCTTTACCACCGCAAACCACGCGTGCGCCTTTCTCCAGCGCATCGGCAATATGCTCTTCCACTTTTGCTACCGCTTTTTCATCGATCAGCGGCCCGATGGTGACGCCTTTATCCAGCCCGTCGCCGATGTGCAGTTTGCTCACCGCCTGCTGCAATTTTTCGGCAAAGCGGTCATACACGCCGTCCTGCACGTATAAACGGTTGGCGCAAACGCAGGTTTGCCCGGCGTTGCGGAATTTCGAGGCCAGCGCGCCTTCCACGGCTTTATCGAGATCGGCATCGTCAAAGACGATAAACGGCGCGTTGCCGCCCAGCTCCAGCGACACTTTTTTGATGTCTTTCGCGCACTGTTCCATTAACTGGCGGCCAATCTCGGTCGAACCGGTAAACGACAGTTTGCGTACCAGCGGGTTGCTGGTCAGTTCATTACCGACCGCGCCTGCCGAACCGGTGACCACGTTAAACACGCCAGCCGGAATGCCCGCGCGAATCGCCAGTTCCGCCAGCGCCAGCGCAGAGAACGGTGTCTGACTGGCGGGCTTCAGCACCATGGTGCAGCCTGCCGCCAGCGCCGGACCGGCTTTACGGGTAATCATCGCCGCCGGGAAGTTCCACGGCGTGATGGCGGCGGTAACGCCAATCGGCTGCTTGATCACAATCAGGCGCTTATCGGCCTGATGACCGGGAATGGTGTCGCCATAAATGCGTTTGCCTTCTTCGGCAAACCACTCAATAAAGGAGGCGGCGTAGCTGATTTCGCCTTTCGCTTCAGCCAGTGGTTTGCCCTGTTCGAGGGTCATCAGACGCGCTAAATCGTCCTGATGCTCCATCATCAAATTGAACCAGTTACGCAGAATGGTGGCGCGTTCTTTGGCGGTGAGCGCACGCCAGGCGGGCAGGGCGCGGTTGGCGGCGTCGATAGCGGCGCGGGTTTCATCTGCGCCCATTTTCGGCACGCTACCCAGCTTGTCGCCGTTCGCCGGATTGGTGACGTTTATGACCTCGCCATTGTTGGCGTCCAGCCATTCCCCGTTAATCAACGCCTGCTGGCGGAATAAGTTACTGTCGTTAAGTTTCATCGTTACGTCCTGTTTTCAAAGGTTATTGATTAAATGCGGCGTGTAAGGCATCCACACTACGTGCCGCTCGCAGCGTGCGTCCGGGGTTACTCTGGCTTGCCAACAGCGTTTGTACCTTGCTGACAATATGCGCACCAATAGGAATTGCTGATGTCGCTGCCGGGGAGGGCGCATTGCAGGTGTGGATCGTGCGCGGGGTGGTGACAAACAGAAAATCGTCAATCAGCTTGCCGTCCGGCGATACCGCCTGCGCCCGCACACCGGCGGGCCAGGGCTGGAGATCGCTTAACGAAAGCCGGGGACAATACTTTTGCACCAGCCGCAGATAGCCGCTTTTGCACAGCGAGTTTTTCATCTCGCCCAGTCCTGAGCGTAGATGGTTTTGCAGCACCCGGCGAATCCCCGGGGAGCCCAAAATCTCCAGCGTGTCGCTAAATGAGAAGTCACGCTTGCGATAGCCTTCGCGTTTGAAAGCCAGCACCGCGTTTGGCCCAACGGTGACGCTGCCGTCGATCATCCGGGTGAGATGAACGCCTAAAAATGGCATTGCCGGGTCGGGAATGGGGTAAATCAGGTGATTAACAATCTGGTTATGCTCCGGCGCAAGGCGGAAATACTCGCCACGGAACGGGCAGATGATAAAGCCGGGTTCAAGGCCGAGCATTTTCACCAGCCGGTCAGCCATCAGGCCAGAACAGCTAATCAGCGTCGACGCTTCATATTCGCCGCCCTGACGGGTGCGGACAACCGCGCCATTTTTATGCTCACTGAGGCCGCTGACTTCGGCGTTATAAATAATCTCACCGCCTCTGGCCTGGAAGATTTTTGCCATCGCCGCCGTCACTTCGCGGTAGCTGACAATACCGCTGGACGGCACAAAAATGCCGCCGAGCCCGGTGATATTCGGTTCGCGCTCGCGCAGTTCGTCGGCGTTTAGCCATTCGCGCTCGATACCGTTCGCCGCTGTGCGTTCCCATAAGGCGCGCATCCGTTCCATTTCGAGATCGGACGTGGCGACCAGCATCTTGCCGCAGTTGTCATAGCGAATGCCGTGTTGATCGCAAAAGGCTTTGGTGGCGCGGTTCCCCGCCAGACAAAACTGCGCCTTCAGGCTGCCGGGCGTGTAATAGACCCCGGCATGGATCACGCCGCTGTTGTGGCCCGTCTGGTGACAGGCCGGGCCGGACTCTTTTTCCAGCAACGCAATGCGAGCGTCCGGATAGACATCAATCAGTTGCATGGCGGTCGACATGCCGATGATGCCGCCGCCAATAATCACAAAATCATACATCCGCTCAATTCCTTTGCGCTTACTGATGCGTCTGGTAGTGGTTAGTGGCGTAAGCGAAATAGCCGCGCTGGCGCATCAGTTCACGACGCAGGTCCGGATGTGCGGTAAAGCGGTCGCGACCGTGCAGCCAGAACAGATTGTTAATCAACAGGAATTTGCCAACGGGAACCGGCACAGACAGAATGCCTTTGCTGGTTTCAATGGCATCGGAAAGCTCGCTCAGCCACACGCCTTCTTCGAAGTCTTTTGGCTGGACGAACTGGTCGATATAGCGCATCACCGGGCGACCCTGCTGATCGACGTCGAACACTGGATGGAAGACATCTTTGCTGACGTTTTTACTTGGCGGCGCGGCAAAGCGCATCGAATGGCGCGCCAGCGGATGGCGGAAAAAGTGGTCCAGATGTTCCCAGTCATCGAGATGCAGCAGCAGCGAATTTCCGCCCTGCATGTTCTGCTCGTCGATTTTCATCATCAGCACGTAGTCGGTGATCTCTTCGACGTAGGTGCCGTCGTTGTGCAGCTCCATCACACGGTGTGGCTGACGCAGATAGCTGTCTGAGTTATCGACATTTTTCACCACAAAACGCGCGTAATACTGACCGCTCATGGCATCGAAATTGGAACGACCAATCAGATGCGCCACCGCCGTTGCCAGCTTCACCATCTCGTCCGCTTGCTTCACATCATCGACACCCACCGCATTGATCAACAACGCACCTTCAGCGCGGTTTAGCAGCGTCTTCAACAGCAATGGTTGCAACTGGTTTGCACACAAGTCGTCAAGAATTTTGCCCACACGGAAACGCAGGAAAGATTTGTACTCCAGCGCCTGCACGGGCCATTCGGCAACCTGTTCGAGGAACTGTTTGGTCGTCTGTTCGGTGAAGGTGAGTTCCAGCAGACGCGGGGATTGCGCCGACGGGATGAGAGTGAATCCGCTATAGTCCTGGCCTGAATCGACAGCGTTTGTGTGTACGGCGGTCAGTGCATTCATCAGAAGCGATCCTCTTATGAGATGTAGGGTGACATGGCGATGCTCATTTCGTAGCCATAATCTAAAAATATCTACATTTCTGAAAAATGCGCACAAAAGTGACATATTGTTTTCTTATTGTGATCGAAAACAACAAATAGTTAACATTTTGTTTGGTGAGTACCTTCAATGGGCTAAAAAATTCGGATTTAAGTCAGGAATGTATTAATGCAATTCACTACGGGGCACAGAGAATACAGCCAGATATTTGTTACATTGGCGATGGTTTTCTCTCTATTGAAAAAGGAGAAGGAAGACTGTGATTGTAAAACAGAAGAGTAATACGGGGTCGTTAAATCCGTCGTCATTTTGCCGCTACAACCAAAGAAAAAGGGGCTACGCTTTCACGTAACCCCTTGTTTTATTTGGTGGAGCTGGCGGGAGTTGAACCCGCGTCCGAAATTCCTACATCCTCGGCACTACATGCTTAGTCTGTCTTTACATTCGCTTGCCAGCTGCGGACGGACACGCCACTAACAAACTAGCCTGATTAAGTTTTAACGCTTCAACCCCAGGCAGGGCTTCCACGCGATCTCTTTTGGGTTTGACCTCTCTTGATCCCCGTCCTAAGAGCGGAGGCTAGGGAGAGAGGGCTCTAAGCAGGTTATTAAGCTGCTAAAGCGTAGTTTTCGTCGTTTGCGACTATTTTTTGCGGCTTTTTACGAGGCCAACCGCCCCTCGGCATGCACCTTGGGTTTCGCAAATCCCGTCGAATCCAGAATCAGCCCCAATGTGTAACAGCGAGTATACCAGATTTGTGAGCGTCATGACCAGCCCCAATGGCGTTATCGTTCAGGATTTAGCGCCCGCCTGGCATGATTTTTATTCGATTAAGCAAAGGGATGACGACATCTGTATCAAATATGATAGCCGATAAGATGTGCATTCGCGCCACCGGAGAGGGGAGGCGCGGTGAGGATCTGGTCAGAATATGTGATGCAGGTTTAACGGTGAGCGTTTTTCATGATACGCGCTTTATCAACCTGCCATTCACGTTCTTTGATGTCGGAACGTTTATCGTGCTGTTTCTTACCTTTCGCGACGCCGATTTTCACTTTGCACCAGGCATTTTTCCAGTACAGAGAGAGCGCCACTACGGTATAGCCTTCACGATTGACGCGACCATATAATGAGTCCAGTTCGCGCTGGTTGAGAAGTAACTTGCGGGTACGAGTAGGATCGCACACCACATGTGTGGAAGCCACTGCCATCGGCGTGATATTTGCGCCAAACAGGAACGCTTCACCGTCGCGCAGAAGGACATAGCTGTCGCTGATATTGGCTTTTCCTGCGCGCAGGGATTTAACTTCCCAGCCTTGCAGGGCAAGTCCCGCTTCGAACTCTTCTTCAATAAAGTATTCGTGACGGGCGCGCTTGTTAAGCGCGATGGTCGCTGAACCAGGTTTATGTGCTTTTTTCTTCGTCATAAGCGTCGTGAATCATCGGTAATCTGAAATCGAAAATACCCCATATCAATCCTGCGGGGGACAAGGCTCTATCTTAGCATGAACACGATGTTACCCAGCGCCGGGATAGCGTTTTTTTTACAGCAGGATAAATGATATTATTTGTTGGATTTTTGTTGATGGAATTTGTTATGCCTCAAATTAGCCGGACCGCACTCGTTCCCTACAGCGCGGAGCAAATGTATCAGTTAGTGAATGACGTTCAGTCTTATCCTCTGTTTTTGCCAGGTTGTACTGGAAGTCGGATTCTGGAGTCCACTCCTGGACAGATGACCGCTGCGGTAGATGTCTCTAAGGCTGGGATCAGCAAAACGTTTACTACCCGCAACCAGTTGACCAGTAACCAAAGTATTCTGATGAATCTGGTTGATGGGCCGTTCAAGAAATTGATCGGCGGCTGGAAGTTTACACCGTTGAGTCCGGAAGCGTGCCGTATCGAGTTTCATCTCGACTTTGAGTTTACTAATAAGTTGATTGAACTTGCCTTCGGGCGCGTGTTTAAAGAGCTGGCGGCTAATATGGTGCAGGCTTTCACCGTGCGAGCAAAAGAGGTTTATAGTGCCAGGTAAAATTGCTGTAGAGGTAGCTTACGCGTTACCAGAGAAGCAGTATTTGCAGCGTGTAACATTGCAGGAGGGCGCGACGGTTGAAGAGGCAATTCGCGCCAGTGGTTTGCTGGAATTACGTACAGATATCGATTTAACTAAAAATAAAGTTGGCATTTACAGTCGTCCGGCAAAACTGAGCGATATCGTGCGCGATGGCGATCGTGTAGAGATTTATCGACCACTGATTGCCGATCCGAAAGAGCTTCGTAGACAGCGCGCAGAAAAATCGGCGAATAAATAGCAGGCAGAAAAAAGGTGCTCACTGAGCACCTTTTTTAATCGCTATAAACAGCAAGTTTTATTCGTTGCCACTCAGCGCAGGTTTGTTATCAATATTGGTCAACACACCGCTGCTGTTAAAGGTCAGCGTCAGAGTTTGCTGCGTTACACCTTCATGGCCTGGCTGCTGGCGGAAGACATAGAACCAGGTATTTGTACCAAATGGATCGGACATCAGCGGTGTACCCAATGCGTACGCAACTTGTTGTTGCGTCATGCCAACGCGTATTTTGGACACGTCGTTAGCAGTTAGATAGTTCCCCTGGTTGATGTCAGGACGGTAAACCACTCGCTCCAGAGTGGAACAGCCTGCGGTCAACATCAATAGTACTGCTGCGGCAGCAGTCAGCGTTTTACAGCGCATAATGATTTGATTCCTTTTCGGGCCCGAGCAGTACGTGGCTCATCTGTAATATGCCGATGATAATAGACCTTTCATCACTTTAAAACCTTTTGCTTTCCGGTCTTACGGCGTTTTGCTGTCTATTCTGACCGTGAAGCGGTAAAAAAGTTTACGCCGCCAGCAGTTCTTTCGCGTTTGCCAGCGTGTTGCGTGTGACTTCACTGCCGCCAAGCAGGCGCGCCAGCTCTTGTAACCGCGCCTTTTTATCCAGGGATTGCATATGCGTTTCGGTCATAGCACCATCGGTTTCTTTGCTGACAAAATAGTGTTGATGACCGCATCCTGCAACTTGTGGCAGGTGGGTAACACACATCACCTGGGTTGATTCACCAAGCTGACGTAGCAGTTTGCCGACAACTGCCGCTGTCGGACCGCTAATCCCCACATCCACTTCATCGAAAATAAGCGCCGGGGTTTCCATTTTACGCGCGGTGATGACCTGAATTGCCAGTGCAATACGGGACAATTCACCACCGGAGGCGACTTTGGCAATGGGCTGCATCGGCTGACCTGGGTTGGTGGTTACCCGAAACTCAATACGATCAGCGCCGTCAGCGCCCAGGTGATGTTCATCAAATTTAACATCAATCGTAAACTGTCCATGCGGCATGGAGAGCGCCTGCATACTGTCGGTGATCAGCTGTGCCAGCTCAGTTGCATAGTGCTGGCGTTGCAGGTGTAATGCGCGCGCCGTTTCCAGCGCCTGCTGATGATGTTTCGTTACCGCCAATGCGAGTGTTTCTTGCGAGTCAGCCTGATCGTCAAGTTGCTGCTGTTCTTCCAGCAGTGACTGATAATATTGCGGCAATGCCTCCGGGCTGACGTGGTGTTTACGTGCCAGCGAAATCTGCTTTGAGATACGCTGTTCAAGTTCAAACAAGCGGTTAGGGTCGAGATCCAGACGATCGCAGTAGTGGCGTAATTCGTCACTGGCTTCGGCAATCTGAATAGTGGCCTCTTCCAGCATATCAAGTACGCTGGACAGTTTGCTGTCCATACCAATCAATTCGCTGACCAGTTGTTTTGCAGTGTAAAGCTGACTTTGTAGGTTCGCATCTTCACCGTCGGCCATTAATGCCAGTGCATTCTGGCTGGTCGTAAGCAATTGACCGCTGTTAGCCAGACGTTTGTACTCTTCGTCGATTTGTTCAAACTCGCCGGGCTGCGGATTAAATTCGTTCAGTTCTTTTAATTGGTATTGCAGTAGTTCAGCACGGGCGGCGCGTTCCTGACTTAGTTGTTGATGATGCGCGAGGTCACGGCAGCTTTGATGCCACAACTGATAACGTGCGGTCATTTTCTGGAGCAGAGACGTTTCATTGGCGTAGCCATCAAGCAGGAATTTCTGATGCTCAGGTTTGGTGAGTAACTGATGAGCGTGTTGACCATGGATCTGAATCAGCAACTGACCCAGTTCGCGTAGCTGAGACAGCGGAACAGCCGTACCGTTGATAAAACCACGAGAGCGGCCATCGCTACTGATAACGCGACGAAGCAGGCATTCGTGGCCATCTTCCAGTTGGTTTTCTTCCAGCCAGCGCAGTGCTGCGGGCGTATCTTTCAGTGAAAAACGGGCGCACAAATCAGCGCGGGCTGCGCCGGTACGCACCATGTCGGCTTCAGCACGACCACCGAGACACAGACCGAGAGCATCTATCGCAATAGATTTACCCGCGCCGGTCTCGCCGGTTATTACGGTCATGCCGCTGTGAAAATCAATCTCAAGCTCACGAACGATAGCAAAGTTGCTGATGGTCAGTTGTGCCAACATAGTCGTTTTCCTGTATGAAAAACCATTACTGTTATTGTGTACAGTATAAACTGGTTTTATATACAGTAAAGAGGCTGGCGTAAAATTAGAATAATTTTTTTGACCAGCCGAGCTTGGTACTTAATGTGTTGAAATAGCTGTAATCTTTCGGATGAATCAGATTCAGATGGTAATCACAGCGCCGAATCAGGACATCTTCACCTTCCTGAATCGGCAGTGCTATTTGACTGTCGCAACTGATTTCCAAGTCGTTACGGCGATGCGAAAAACGCAGGCGGATCGTGCTGCTGCTGTTTATGACCAGTGGTCGCGCTGACAGCGTATGCGGGAACATGGGCACCAGGGTAATCGCATCCAGAGAGGGTGTCAGAATCGGGCCACCCGCCGACAGAGAATAGGCGGTAGAGCCTGTAGGCGTCGAAATAATCAGTCCATCGGAACGCTGAGAAAACGCAAAGATCTCGTCGATGTACACTTCGAACTCAATCATATGCGCCACTTTGCCAGGATGTAGTACCACTTCATTAATCGCGGTGCTGATGCGTTTCTGGCAATCTTGCTGGCAGACCTGCGCTTCCAGCAAAAAACGTTTCTCGCTGATGTAATGACCTTCCAGCACATCGGCTAACTGTTGTTGGGCGTTATCAGGGTCAAGGTCGGTCAGGAAACCCAGGTTACCACGGTTGATGCCGATGACTTTAATGTCGTAGCGCGCGAGTGTGCGCGCTGCGCCCAGCATATTACCGTCGCCGCCAACGACTACCGCGAGATCAGCCAGTTGCCCAATCTCCGCGAGCGTGCCAGTTTTCACATTCTTCAGTTGTAGTTCGTGAGCGATTTGCTGCTCGACGATGACCTTGTAACCTTTTGTGCACAGCCAGCGGTAGAGCATTTCATGTGTTGTCAATGCAGTAGGGTGCCGTGGGTGTCCCACAATGCCAATACACTTGAAATGATTATTCATTTTCCCGAGGTCCTTGTTGCGAAGATTGATGACAATGTGAGTGCTTCCCTTGAAACCCTGAAACTGATCCCCATAATAAGCGAAGTTAGCGAGATGAATGCGAAAAAAACGCGGAGAAATTCATGAGTAGTAAAGAACAGAAAACGCCTGAGGGGCAAGCCCCGGAAGAAATTATCATGGATCAGCACGAAGAGATTGAGGCAGTTGAGCCAGACGCTTCTGCTGAGCAGGTGGATCCGCGCGATGAAAAAATTGCGAATCTCGAAGCTCAGTTGGCTGAGGCCCAGACCCGTGAACGTGATGGCATTTTGCGCGTAAAAGCGGAAATGGAAAACCTGCGTCGTCGTACTGAACTGGATATCGAAAAAGCGCATAAATTCGCGCTGGAAAAATTCATCAACGAATTGCTGCCGGTGATTGATAGTCTGGATCGCGCGCTGGAAGTGGCTGATAAAGCTAACCCGGATATGTCTGCGATGGTTGAAGGTATTGAGCTGACGCTGAAGTCGATGCTGGATGTAGTACGTAAGTTTGGCGTTGATGTGATTGCCGAAACGAATGTACCGCTGGATCCGAACGTGCATCAGGCTATCGCAATGGTGGAATCTGACGACGTTGCGCCGGGTAACGTACTGGGCATTATGCAGAAAGGTTATACGCTGAACGGTCGTACGATTCGCGCGGCGATGGTTACTGTAGCGAAAGCAAAAGCTTAATTACTGTTTTCGTAATAAATTACGGCCCGGCATGTGAATGCTGGGCCGTTTTCGTTACTCCGCCACACTCTCGCGCAGCGGTTTCACAGGAAAAACTTTTACCTGCTTAATCATATTGTCCTGTACGTCGAGAATATCGATATCGTACTCGCCAATACGCACGCGAGTGCCTGCAACAGGAATCTCTTCCAGTGCTTCCAGAATGACGCCATTAACCGTGCGAGCATCATCTTCTGGCAGATGCCAGTTAAAGGCTTTGTTGATTTCTCGCACGTTGGCTGTGCCATCAATAATCACCGAACCGTCGTTTTGCGGCGTCACTTCTTCAGCAAGCGTTGGCGACATCGACGTGGTGAAATCACCGACAATCTCTTCCAGAATATCTTCAACCGTCACCAGTCCCTGAATATCGCCGTATTCGTTGACCACCAGGCCGACTTTCTTTTTATTGCGTTGAAATTTAACTAATTGTGTACTGAGCGGCGTACCTTCCGGCACAAAATAGATTTCGTCCGCAGCGCGTAGCATGGTTTCTTTGGTGAACTCTTTTTTCTCCGACATGAGCCGCCAGGCTTCACGCACACGCAACATGCTGATGGCGTCGTCCAGCGAGTCGCGGTACAGCACTATGCGCCCGTGAGGAGAGTGGGAGAGCTGACGGAGAATCGATTTCCAGTCATCGTTTATATCGATGCCGATAATTTCACTGCGCGGCACCATGATGTCATCGACGGTCATTTTTTCCAGATCGAGTACCGACAGCAGCATATCCTGATTGCGACGGGAAATTTGTGACCGTGATTCGTGCACAATGGTGCGCAACTCTTCTTTGCTTAAAGAGCCGCTGACCACGATATCCGTTTTGATGCCCATCATGCGCATTAACATGCGGGTGATAGCGTTCAGTAACCAGACCAGCGGCATCATCAAAATTTGCAGCGGTGCTAACAGAAAACTACTCGGATAGGCGACTTTTTCCGGGTACAGTGCGGCGATAGTTTTCGGCAATACTTCGGCAAAAACCAGTACTACAAAAGTCAGCACACCAGTCGCAATTGCCACGCCCGCATCCCCGTACAAACGCATCCCAACAATAGTGCCGAGCGCGGAGGCAAGAATATTGACCAGGTTATTGCCGATTAACACCAGGCTTATCAGGCGGTCTGGTTTGCGCAGTAATTTTTCGACCCGTTTAGCCGAACGATTACCCTGCTTCGCCATGTGCCGCAGGCGATAGCGGTTGAGTGTCATCATTCCGGTTTCGGAGCCGGAAAAATAGGCTGAAATGACCACCATGATGATCAGAATTATGATCAACGTGGTAGTAGAGATATGTTCCAGGGGAAACTCCTTTTCTGGTTTAGCTGATTAACTGCTGGACAATTCGGCTGCCGAAGTAGGCCAGTGTCAGAATGACCGCACCCGCGACGTTAAACCAGACGACGCGGCGTCCACGCCATCCTTCATGATAATGTCCCCACAGCAGCACAATATAGACAAACCACGCCACAATAGAGAGCACGGCCTTGTCGATATTTTCCATGCTAAATAAGTTGTGCATGTAGAACAGGCCAGTACAAAGAGTGAGCGTTAACAGCACCACGCCAATTTGTGTGATGTGGAACATTTTACGCTCAATACTCATCAGCGGCGGCATTTCCTGGTTGAATGCCAGCTTCTTGTTCTTCAGTTGGTAATCAATCCATGCCAGTTGCAGCGCGTACAGGGCGGCAATAATCAGCGTGGCATAGGAAAAGAGCGATAAGCCAATGTGTACCAGCATTCCTGGTGTCGCTTCCAGATGAGTGATGTATTCATTGGGCATGAAGGTTGCCAGCGCCAGATTGATGAGCGCAAAGGCATAAACAATCGGCAACAGCAGCCAGCCACGGTTACGTGAGGCCACGATGGTCATTACCGTACAAATCATCAGGCTGACCAGCGAACCGACATTCAACAGGCTAAGGTTTTGTCCGCTATCGCCGCCTGGCAAAATGCGGGCTTCAAGAGCGATAGCGTGGCAGACCAGCGCGATGACCGCAGAAATAATAGCCATTCGCCGCCAGCCGCCGTTTTTTTGCAGCAGACCGGGAACAATCAGCGCAAGACTGACGGAGTAGGCGACGAGCGCGAGCAGAGCAAAAACGGGCATAGTGATGTCGACAGTTTGAGCAATGAGAAAGAAAAGCAGTATAGCGTCAGGTGAACGCTGCTCCAACCGTTGCATAACAACAAAGACGCCTTCATGTTATACTGCGGCAAAATACAGATGATGTGTCGCGATTGCGGCCAACCGTTTCCACCCCAGGCGAGAGACAATGTTTGATAATTTAACCGATCGTTTGTCGCGCACGCTGCGCAATATCAGTGGCCGTGGACGCCTTACTGAAGACAACGTTAAAGATACGCTGCGCGAAGTGCGCATGGCGCTGTTGGAGGCGGACGTCGCTCTGCCGGTAGTGCGTGAGTTTATCAATCGCGTAAAAGAGAAAGCGGTTGGTCATGAAGTTAATAAAAGCCTGACGCCGGGGCAGGAATTCGTCAAAATCGTCCGTAACGAGTTGGTTGCGGCGATGGGCGAAGAGAACCAGACCCTGAACCTGGCGGCGCAACCGCCTGCGGTGGTGCTGATGGCGGGTCTGCAAGGTGCCGGTAAAACAACCAGCGTGGGTAAACTCGGTAAGTTCCTGCGCGAGAAGCACAAGAAGAAAGTGCTGGTGGTTTCTGCCGACGTTTATCGCCCGGCGGCAATCAAACAGCTTGAGACGCTGGCCGAACAGGTAGGCGTCGATTTCTTCCCTTCAGATGTTGGTCAGAAGCCGGTTGATATTGTTAATGCTGCGCTGAAAGAAGCCAAACTGAAATTCTACGACGTGCTGCTGGTGGATACCGCCGGTCGTCTGCACGTTGACGAAGCGATGATGGATGAGATCAAACAGGTCCATGCGTCGATTAACCCGGTTGAAACCCTGTTTGTGGTTGACGCCATGACCGGTCAGGATGCCGCCAATACGGCGAAAGCATTCAATGAAGCGTTACCGCTTACCGGCGTAGTGTTGACCAAAGTGGACGGCGATGCGCGTGGCGGTGCGGCGCTTTCTATTCGCCATATTACTGGCAAGCCTATCAAGTTCCTCGGTGTTGGCGAGAAAACAGAGGCGCTGGAGCCGTTCCACCCGGATCGCATCGCGTCGCGTATTCTCGGCATGGGCGATGTTCTTTCGCTGATCGAAGATATCGAAAGCAAAGTTGACCGCGCGCAGGCTGAGAAATTAGCCAGCAAGCTGAAAAAAGGCGACGGCTTCGATCTCAACGATTTCCTTGAGCAGTTGCGCCAGATGAAAAATATGGGTGGCATGGCCAGCCTGATGGGCAAACTGCCGGGTATGGGGCAGATCCCGGATAACGTCAAGTCGCAGATGGACGATAAAGTGCTGGTGCGTATGGAAGCCATCATCAACTCGATGACGATGAAAGAGCGCGCTAAGCCAGAAATCATCAAAGGTTCGCGTAAACGCCGTATTGCTGCCGGTTGCGGTATGCAGGTGCAGGACGTTAACCGTCTTCTGAAGCAGTTCGACGACATGCAGCGCATGATGAAGAAAATGAAGAAGGGCGGAATGGCGAAGATGATGAGAAGCATGAAGGGTATGATGCCGCCGGGATTTCCTGGTCGCTAAATGACCTTATGCGACAGAGTTATTAACTGCTGATTGCATTTTCTCCAGAAATCAGTAAAATTTTCGGGCTTTTAATATGACACCGGACTCCGTTCCTCGATGGGGTCCGGTTGTTTTATTCACACAAGAGGATGTTATGGTAACTATTCGTTTAGCACGTCACGGCGCTAAAAAGCGTCCGTTCTACCAGGTTGTTGTCGCTGACAGCCGTAATGCACGCAACGGTCGCTTCATCGAGCGCGTTGGTTTCTTCAACCCAATCGCTAGCGAAAAAGAAGAAGGCACTCGCCTGGATCTGGATCGCATCGCTCACTGGGTTGGCCAGGGCGCAACTATTTCTGATCGCGTTGCTGCGCTGATCAAAGAAGTAAACAAAGCAGCTTAATCTGTCACGGTGGTCATGATGAGCAAACAACTCACCGCGCAAGCACCTGTTGATCCCATCGTTTTGGGAAAAATGGGTTCGTCTTACGGTATTCGTGGGTGGCTCAGAGTGTTTTCTTCCACCGAAGACGCCGAAAGCATTTTTGACTATCAGCCCTGGTTTATCCAGAAGGCGGGTCAGTGGCAGCAAGTCCAGCTGGAAAGCTGGAAGCACCACAATCAGGACATGATCATCAAGCTGAAAGGTGTTGACGATCGTGATGCGGCGAACCTGCTGACGAATTGTGAAATTGTCGTGGATTCATCGCAGCTGCCTCAGCTTGAAGAGGGTGACTACTACTGGAAAGACCTGATGGGCTGCCAGGTAGTGACCACTGAAGGCTACGATCTCGGTAAAGTCGTCGACATGATGGAAACCGGATCTAATGACGTTCTCGTCATTAAGGCAAACCTGAAAGATGCGTTTGGTATCAAGGAACGTCTCGTACCGTTCCTCGATGGGCAGGTTATCAAGAAAGTCGATCTCACTACTCGTTCAATCGAAGTAGATTGGGATCCTGGTTTTTAAACCACCGGATAAACGGTAAAAGACGGCGCTATGTGGATTGGCATAATTAGCCTGTTTCCTGAAATGTTCCGCGCAATTACCGATTACGGGGTAACTGGCCGGGCAGTGAAAAATGGCCTGCTGAGCATCCAGAGCTGGAGTCCACGTGACTTCACGCATGACCGGCACCGTACCGTGGACGATCGTCCTTACGGCGGCGGACCGGGGATGTTAATGATGGTGCAACCTTTACGGGACGCCATTCATGCAGCAAAAAGCGCGGCGGGTGAAGGCGCTAAGGTGATCTATCTGTCACCGCAGGGGCGCAAGCTTGATCAAGCGGGCGTCAGCGAACTGGCAACGAATCAAAAATTGATTCTGGTGTGCGGTCGCTACGAAGGTATAGATGAGCGCGTGATTCAAACCGAAATTGACGAAGAATGGTCAATCGGCGATTACGTTCTCAGCGGTGGTGAGTTACCAGCAATGACGCTGATTGACTCCGTTTCCCGGTTTATTCCGGGCGTACTGGGTCACGAAGCATCAGCAACGGAAGATTCCTTTGCTGAAGGATTGCTGGATTGCCCGCACTATACGCGGCCTGAGGTGTTAGAAGGGATGGAAGTTCCGTCAGTGTTACTGTCGGGCAACCATGCCGAGATACGTCGCTGGCGTTTGAAACAGTCGCTGGGCCGTACCTGGCTTAGAAGACCTGAACTTCTGGAAAACCTGGCTCTGACTGAAGAGCAAGCAAGGTTGCTGGCGGAGTTCAAAACGGAACACGCACAACAGCAACATAAACATGATGGGATGGCGTAAGCCCCCGAAATATCAGTTTACCCAGGATAAGAGATTAAATTATGAGCAACATTATTAAGCAACTTGAACAAGAGCAGATGAAGCAGGACGTACCTTCCTTCCGTCCGGGTGATACCGTGGAAGTGAAAGTATGGGTTGTTGAAGGTTCCAAAAAACGTCTGCAGGCATTCGAGGGCGTGGTTATCGCTATTCGTAACCGCGGTCTGCACTCTGCATTCACTGTTCGTAAAATTTCCAACGGCGAAGGCGTTGAGCGTGTCTTCCAGACTCACTCTCCGGTAGTTGACAGCATTTCTGTCAAACGTCGTGGTGCTGTTCGTAAAGCTAAACTGTACTACCTGCGTGAGCGTACTGGTAAGGCTGCTCGTATCAAAGAGCGCCTCAACTAAGATTTCGCTTAAGCGACATCCTGTTAAGAAGGGCTGGCCAATTGGCTGGCCCTTTTTTTATCTACTGAAATTGTATTTAAGGCGCACTAATCACCACCGCAACGCGGCGGTTTTCAGCCCGGCCCTGCGCTGTCTTGTTGCTGGCGATAGGATATTTTTTCCCTAAACCCTGAGTAGTGAGATTACTGCGCGGAATTTGCCCACCCTCGGCCCAGGCATCGGCCACGACATTCGCTCGCTTCAGTGATAAGGCTTCGTTGTAGCTATCTTCACCATAGTTATCGGTGTGACCATCCATACGGGCGTGTGTTAGCCCGGTAGAGGTTAGTTTTGCCGCCATGGTCTGGATTTGTTGCTGACTTTCCGGAAGCAGTTTGTAGTCATTTTTAGCAAACAAAATAGTGTCGGATAAGCCAAGCGACCAGTCACCGGCAGATTCAGTAAAACCATAAGACTGCATAGCAGCGACTTGCTCTGGGGTGAATTTGCCTTGTGGAGTCTGGCAACCAGCCAGTATCAGAGTGGAGAAAACCAGAGGTGCTACCAGTTGCTTTATCATGTAGATATTTCCTTGTTATTTCACCAGCTTTTCGGCGCGCTGATGTTTGGCCTGATACATATTACGATCGGCAAGCTCTTGTAATTTTTCCGCAGAAGCGTGTTCGCGAGTCAGAGCGTATCCAATACTTAAGGTCATACTGGTCTGGTGACCGTTATGGAGATCGAATGGGCGATGAAAGGTTTGTGTGAGAGCAGTACAAATACGCTGTACTTCATATTCTGACAGTACGTCATACAGAATCATGGCGAACTCATCGCCTCCTATACGGTACGCTTGATGCCGTTTCCCGCTAAATTCCATTAACCGTGTTGCTATCTCGATCAAGACCTGATCGCCCGTCGCGTGACCCCATGTGTCATTGATATATTTAAAATTATCGCCATCAAGAAAAAGTAAGGCTGAGGTTTCCCGAACGGTAGAATCACTCATTAACGTATTGATGCAGTTGCGAAATGCTGCGCGGTTAGCCAGGCCGGTTAACGGATCATGCAGGGCAGTACGTAAGAGTTGCGCATTTTTTGCCTGTAAACGAAGCTGCCACTCTTCCATTTCATCCAGCAGACTATTGAAGTCGAGAGCAAAGCGGTGAAATTCTTCGATACGCTCTTCCGAAACTCGTCGGGAAAAATTGCGGTTGGATCGCACATCATGAACTACATCAGTAATGTTTTTTAGCGCCTCCACCAGTCCGTTATGCAAATGGCGGGTGAGGGTGATTGCAATGCCTGATGCCAGCAGAATACAACCGGTAAGCACAGCGAGTGAAAACCAGATGAAATGGCTGATTGAACTGTCGCGAGCGGTTAAATGGACTTCGCCGATGATTTTTCCATTGTGGCGAATGGGCTGAATTACCGGTGCGGGAAAGAGCCAGTGGCTAATGAAATTACTGAATCTATCTCCCGGTTCTCTGGCTGTGTAGTGCCAGGATGCAATGATATTTTGCTGATTATCACGTACTTCAGCGGTTGAAAATTGACCTTGCTGCCCCAGCGCGGCCAGGGTTTCTGTCGCTGCCGGACCATCGGCAAAAACGACCGCTGCTTCCAGACTATAAGTCATGGTTGCTGCGGTGAGCGCCAGGTTTTTTTGCGCGTATTGTTTCAGGGTCAGTACCGACGTCACGGAAAGCAGCAGCCAGATCAGCGTCATGGTGATAAAGATGCTGGTCATGCTGATGTTGCGTAATGCTCTTTTAAACGTTGGTCGCTTATTAAGAGAATTATCGTTATCCATCTTTTTTCTTCCGAGCGAGCATTAAGACATCCGGGTTGACCTTTACACCACTACGCGATAAGGCATCCAGGTTTACGGCAAATCTGACATCATTATTGTTGATGATCAGACAAAAGGCGCTGCCAATAATGCACTCTGCATTTTGTTCGGCAATTAATAATAACGCCTTAGACGGATATTGTTTGATTAATTCCATCTGGAATATCGGTGATTCGTTGCCAAAATAAAAACCATTGCAGTCTGAAATCAGTGCTTCTTGTTTGCTGTGAATGATGACGGGCAGATAAGGTAAAGAAGTCGCGCCATTATCTTGCAGGGCGGTACTAAAACGTGAAGATGAAAAAATACATAGCTTTGGCGGGCCAGATAACGCTGGCCAGCGAGTGTAGCTGACAATACCGGAAACCATCAGGCGCACATTTTTCGCAGCGTCAGTGGTTTCCTGAGCAAGTAATGGTGCGCTCGGCAGGAGGGAAATCAGCAGTAAAAACAGCCGGTGAGAAAAACGCATTCAGGGATCCTCACCACCGTCGCTCGAAATGCATCGATAATTTTTTCAGAATACTCATTAAAATATCATTCTTTTATGCGGGCGTCATCACGATGAGAATTAAAGTTTGAATGAGTTAAATCTTATGATTAATTTGTTGATGGCGCTCCAGTTAATTCAATCGCATCGTGCTGGCATTTTCCTCTGCCCCTTTTTGCCATGCTTCATGTAGTTGGTTGGCATTTTCAACATTGTTGCAGCTGGCAGGGAAACTTTTACCGGAAAGCCCTCGGGCATAAGTAAAGTCGGTTTGGCAGGTTTTCTTTTGTCCTTCGGCATATCCTTTAAGGTATACCTCCCGATCAGCCTGTGAATCGCTAAATGTATCGCGATCTTTTATGGCAATACCTGATATTGCATCTTCCATACCAACATCATACCAGTCGGTGCTGGTTAAGTTTGGCGCGTGAGTATAAGGATCAATCTGGCAACCACAAACCACTAAAGCCAACAAGGGACCGATAAATTTTTTCATCATTTTCTCTCCTTTTTCAAAGCATAGCGGATTGTTTTTAATGATGGTGTAAATTTATTTATACGAATTTGGAGGCTTGTAGCTTATTAAAATTGCATGTGTAAAGTAATATTTACGAAATATGGATTGAAATCTTTACTTGTTGTGTTATCGTTACGTCATCCTCGTTGAGGATCAACTATCGCAAACGAGCATAAACAGGATCACCATCATGCAAAAAGACGCGCTGAATAACGTACACATTACCGACGAACAGGTTCTGATGACCCCGGAACAGTTGAAGGCAGCTTTTCCATTAAGCCAGCAACAAGAAGCCCAGATTGCTGATTCGCGTAAAACTATTTCAGATATTATCGCCGGGCGCGATCCTCGTCTGTTGGTAGTTTGTGGGCCTTGCTCCATTCATGACCCTGAAACCGCTCTGGAATATGCTCGTCGATTTAAAGCTCTTGCCGCAGAGGTCAGCGATAGCCTCTATCTGGTGATGCGCGTCTATTTTGAAAAACCCCGTACGACTGTCGGCTGGAAAGGGTTAATTAACGATCCTCATATGGATGGCTCTTTTGACGTAGAAGCCGGCCTGCAAATCGCGCGTAAATTGCTGCTTGAACTGGTGAGCATGGGGCTGCCGCTGGCGACAGAAGCGTTAGATCCAAATAGCCCGCAATACCTGGGCGATCTGTTTAGCTGGTCGGCAATTGGTGCTCGTACCACGGAATCGCAAACGCACCGTGAAATGGCATCCGGGCTGTCTATGCCGGTTGGTTTTAAAAACGGCACCGACGGCAGTCTGGCAACAGCAATTAACGCCATGCGCGCTGCCGCCCAGCCACACCGTTTTGTTGGTATTAACCAGGCAGGGCAGGTTGCATTGCTACAAACTCAGGGGAATCCGGACGGACATGTGATCCTGCGTGGAGGTAAAGCGCCGAACTACAGCCCTGCAGATGTCGCGCAATGTGAAAAAGAGATGGAACAGGCGGGACTGCGTCCGTCTCTGATGGTAGATTGCAGTCACGGTAATTCCAATAAAGATTATCGCCGTCAGCCTGCGGTGGCAGAGTCCGTGGTTGCCCAGATTAAAGATGGCAATCGTTCAATTATTGGTCTGATGATCGAAAGTAACATCCACGAGGGCAATCAGTCTTCCGAGCAACCGCGCAGCGAAATGAAATACGGTGTCTCCGTAACCGATGCCTGCATTAGCTGGGAAATGACCGATGCCTTGCTGCGTGAGATTCATCAGGATCTGAATGGGCAGCTGACGGCGCGCGTGGCTTAAGAGGTTTATTATGGTTGCTGAGTTGACCGCGTTACGCGATCAAATTGATGAAGTCGATAAAGAGCTGCTGAATTTATTAGCGAAACGTCTGGAACTGGTTGCTGAAGTGGGCGAGGTGAAAAGTCGCTTCGGGTTGCCCATTTATGTCCCGGAGCGTGAAGCATCGATGCTGGCCTCGCGTCGTGCGGAGGCGGAAGCTCTCGGTGTGCCGCCGGATCTGATTGAAGATATCCTGCGGCGGGTTATGCGTGAATCCTACTCCAGTGAGAACGACAAAGGATTTAAAACGCTTTGTCCTACGTTGCGTCCGGTGGTTATCGTTGGCGGTGGCGGTCAGATGGGGCGATTGTTCGAGAAGATGCTGACCCTCTCGGGTTATCAAGTGCGGATTCTGGAGCAACATGACTGGGAACGAGCGGCTGATATTGTTGCCGATGCCGGAATGGTGATTGTCAGTGTGCCTATTCATGTGACCGAACAGGTCATCGCCAAATTACCACGTTTACCGCAAGACTGTATTCTGGTCGATCTGGCATCGGTGAAAAATGGACCGTTACAGGCCATGCTGGCGGCGCATGATGGCCCGGTGCTGGGGCTTCACCCGATGTTCGGCCCGGACAGCGGCAGTCTGGCGAAGCAGGTGGTGGTCTGGTGCGATGGACGCCAGCCGGAAGCATATCAATGGTTCCTGGAGCAAATTCAGGTCTGGGGCGCGCGGCTGCATCGGATTAGCGCCGTCGAGCACGATCAGAATATGGCGTTTATTCAGGCACTGCGCCACTTTGCCACTTTTGCTTATGGTCTGCATCTGGCTGAGGAAAATGTTCAGCTTGAGCAACTTCTGGCGCTCTCTTCGCCGATTTATCGCCTTGAGCTGGCGATGGTCGGGCGACTGTTTGCTCAGGACCCGCAGCTTTATGCCGACATCATTATGTCGTCAGAACGTAATCTGGCGTTAATCAAACGTTACTATAAGCGTTTTGGCGAGGCGATTGAGCTGCTGGAGAAAGGGGACAAGCAGGCGTTTATCGACAGTTTCCGCAAGGTGGAAAACTGGTTTGGCGATTATGCGCAACGCTTCCAGAGTGAAAGCCGCGTGTTATTGCGTCAGGCAAACGACAGTCGCCAGTAGTCATCTGGTGCCGGGGGAGACATCACCCGGCACGATTTCATCACGCCGGATCAACAGGCACTACGTTCTCACTTGGGTAACAGCCCAATACCTTCATCGAACGGGTGATTTCCCCTAACTCTTTCAATGCTTTTTGCATTTCCGCTGATTCAAGATTGGCCTGAATATCCAGATAAAACATCTCTTCCCATGGATTACCGTGAATCGGGCGTGATTCCAGACGGGTCATAATCAGATTGTGGTTGCGCAGTACCAGCAACGCTTCAACCAGCGCACCGGCTTGTTGCCCGGTCGCCATTAACAGCGTCGTTTTCGCCGGAACTTGATCAGAAACGTTAATAGCTTTACGTGCCAACACCACAAATCGGGTGAAGTTTTGTCGCTGATTCGCTTCAATCCGCTCCAGTACCTGCAAACCGTACAAAGTGCCGCCAGCTTCGCTTCCCAACGCAGCAACATGCGGCGATTTTGCCTGTGCAACCTTTTCCATTGCCGCAGACGTACTTTCGGTATATTCAATCTTCCAGTGCGGATAACGATTAAGGAATTTGCTGCACTGCTGGAATGGCTGCGGATGGCTGTAGACCGTATTGATGGTGGATAAATCAGTAGTGCCGGAGACCAACAAACAATGGTCGATAGTTAACGTCATCTCGCCAACAATCGACAAGCTAGTATGTTGCAGCAGATCGTAAACGTCGTTTATCGCCCCGGAGCTGGTATTTTCAATCGGTACGACGGCATAGTCAGCCTGGCCGGTTTCCACCTGATTAAAAATATCGGCAAATTTGGCGCAGCCACTTTCAATGAATTGCTCAAAGTGACGGGCAGCATACTGGCGCGCCGCAAGATGGGAATAAGAACCTTTAGGGCCGAGAAAAGCAATACGAGCTGAATGTGGATTAATTTTATTGAGATGCTGCTGGAGCAGTGCCTGCTGAGTTAATACGGAATCTTCAATGATGAGCTGGAACAGTCGAGTAATGTAATGGGCGTCCAGATGGTGCGTTTTACCGAGCGTAATTAATCTTTCCAGTAAATCGCGTTCACGATCAATATCACGTACCGGGCGATGCGAGAGCAGTTTGGCTTTTCCCACCTCGACGGCCAGTTCGCGCCGCTCTGCCAGTAATGCTAATAATTTTTCATCCAGCGCGCTGATTTTCTCGCGCAGCGCCAGTAACGGGGTTTCCGATGTCATAGTGTTGCCTTTTTTGTTATCAATAAAAAAGGCCCCCCGGTTTGGGAGGCCTTATTGTTCGTCTTCGCATTCTGTTTCACACGACGAAACGCCTCCCATTCAGGGGAAGGTAAAAAAGAATGCGAAGAAGAACGGCGTGTGTTTCATGTTTGTTTCCTTAAGCGACTTCAGTACAGTACCTGTACTGTTTTCACGCTGTCAACAAAAAACGCGCCCGAAGGCGCGTTGGCGATACACTCAATATAAAGGACTACTCTTCTTCAACTTCTTCGACGAAGTTGGCGTCTTTCACCGATGTTGCGGCACGACGTGCTTCGCCTTTGTGCTGCAGTTTATTGAGCTGCCGTTCCAGCTTGTTGATCAATTCGTTAATTGCGGTGTACATATCTTCATGTTTACCACTGGCAACCAGAACGCCGTTAGGTGTATTGATTGTGGCGTCAGCAACGAACCCTTGTGGCTCTTTGGACAGAATGATATGTGGATTAATCAGATGTGTTTGCCATTTTTCCAGTTTGGCGAGACGGTCTGCGACATGTTGGCGGATGGCCGGAGTAATTTCCATTTGTTTGCTGGTAATGTTCATTGTCATAAATTTTACCTCTTGTCTTCCCGTCTTGGTGAATTCAGCATACCGTTCCTGATGTCAAAATATGTGATGGAAATCTCATAATTTTGTCACTTTTTGTCAATGAAGCTTTTTTGTGAGAAATCGCAGGAAGAGGTGTTTTTTTACTTGAGGAATATCTCAAAGCGAGCCATATTTGATGAGATCGGTCGCGACTAAATAGCTTCAGTCACGGTTGTTATAGAATAAAAAAACGGCAGCTTAAGGGCTGCCGTTTTGCGTCTCAGAATTCTGTTATGTATTGCTGCTATTTGCGGCGATGATTTTTGCTACTTTTTCAGCTTGTGCATTCATCTGCATCTGACGGTATGCATTTTCCATCAGCGGCAGCGCATCACGCGTAGCCTGGGTATCCGGGTAGTCGCGCAACATGCCTTCTACACGGTTAACGACGGCAACCCATGCACCACGTTCTGTATAGTACTCGGCAACGGAGTATTCATATTTCGCCAGACGATCTTTCAGGAATACCAGACGTTTGGTGGCATCGGTGGTGTACTGACTGTTCGGATAGCCGCGCACCAGTTTGGAAAAGTCACTAAACGCAGCTCGTGCATGTTGAGGATCGCGATCGCTACGATCGACGCCAAAGAACCCTTGCAGCGCACTGTCATCCAGCGCCATATTGGTCAGGCCACGCATGTACATGACATAATCGATATTCGGATGAGTCGGGTTGAGGCGAATAAAACGATCGATAGCAGCCTGTGCTAGCGGTAGATCAGCGTTTTTATAGTAGGCGTAGATGAGATCCAACTGCACCTGCTGCGAATACGGACCAAACGGATAGCGATTATCTAACGCTTCCAGTTGCGTTATTGCCTGTCTCCAGTTACCGTCCTGCAGCTTTTGTTGTGCAGTCGCGTAAATTTCATTTGGCGGATTATCAGGTACTTCTTCCTTTGACCCCGAGCAACCCGCCAAAAACAGGCTTAGTGTGGCGGCTGCCACCAGATATTTCATGCGCGTCATGACGTTTTGACTTTCCTCAAAATGTAATACGGGAGATTCTCTGTTCCTGCTCCCGGTTAAGACCAGCTACAATAGCACACTATATTAAACGGCAAAGCCGTAAAACCCCAACGATAAACGAAGAAGCAGTATATATGGCACAACGAGTACAGCTCACTGCAACGGTGTCCGAAAACCAACTCGGTCAACGCTTAGATCAGGCTTTGGCCGAAATGTTCCCGGATTATTCACGTTCGCGGATAAAAGAATGGATCCTCGACCAGCGCGTGCTGGTTAACGGCAAAGTTTGTGATAAGCCGAAAGAAAAAGTATTGGGTGGCGAGCAGGTTGCCATCAACGCTGAGATTGAAGAAGAAGCGCGTTTTGAACCGCAGGATATCCCGCTGGATATCGTCTATGAAGATGAAGATATCATCGTCATTAATAAACCGCGCGACCTGGTGGTACATCCTGGCGCGGGTAACCTGGATGGCACGGTATTGAATGCGTTGCTTCATTACTATCCGCCAATTGCCGATGTTCCACGTGCGGGCATTGTCCATCGTCTGGATAAAGACACCACTGGCCTGATGGTTGTGGCAAAAACCGTTCCGGCTCAGACGCGTTTAGTCGAATCTTTGCAACGGCGTGAAATTACTCGTGAGTATGAAGCGGTGGCAATTGGTCATATGACCGCTGGTGGTACGGTGGATGAGCCAATCAGTCGCCACCCAACCAAACGTACTCACATGGCGGTACATCCCATGGGCAAACCGGCGGTCACTCACTATCGCATCATGGAACACTTCCGTGTGCACACGCGTCTGCGGTTGCGTCTGGAAACTGGACGTACGCACCAGATCCGCGTGCATATGGCGCATATCACCCATCCGCTGGTGGGCGATCCGGTTTATGGTGGTCGTCCGCGTCCGCCAAAAGGGGCTTCGGAAGCATTTATCTCCACGCTGCGTAAGTTTGACCGCCAGGCGCTTCATGCAACCATGCTGCGTCTTTATCACCCAATCTCCGGCATCGAAATGGAATGGCATGCGCCTATTCCACAAGATATGGTGGAGCTGATTGAGGTGATGCGCGCCGATTTCGAAGAGCATAAGGATGAAGTTGACTGGTTATGAGTAAGCTGATTGTCCCGCAGTGGCCGCTGCCAAAAGGTGTTGCGGCTTGTAGCTCTACCCGTATCGGCGGCGTGAGCTTGGCCCCGTATGACTCGCTCAACCTCGGCGCTCATTGTGGCGATAACCCGGATCACGTTGAGGAGAATCGCAAGCGGCTTTTTGCTGCGGGCAATTTGCCTTCAAAACCGGTCTGGCTTGAGCAGGTACACGGCAAAGATGTGCTTAAGCTTACTGGCGAACCCTATGCTTCAAAACGAGCGGATGCCTCTTATAGCAACACACCCGGCACGGTTTGTGCTGTGATGACTGCCGACTGCCTGCCCGTGCTGTTTTGTAATCGTGCGGGAACGGAAGTCGCCGCCGCTCATGCTGGCTGGCGTGGACTGTGCGCTGGCGTGCTGGAAGAGACGGTCTCCTGTTTTGCTGATAACCCCGAAAACATTCTCGCCTGGTTAGGGCCAGCAATCGGTCCACGCGCGTTTGAAGTGGGGGCGGAAGTTCGCGAGGCATTTATGGCAGTAGACGCCAAAGCGAGTGCAGCTTTTATTCAGCATGGTGATAAGTATCTGGCGGATATTTATCAGCTTGCCCGCCAGCGTCTGGCGAGCGTTGGTGTTGAGCAAATTTTCGGCGGCGACCGCTGTACATTCACGGAAAATGAGACTTTCTTCTCTTATCGTCGCGACAAGACCACGGGTCGTATGGCAAGTTTCATTTGGCTGATATAACCTAAAGAATCAAGACGATCCGGTACGCGTGATTTTCTTTTCACATTAATCTGGTCAATAACCTTGAATAATTGAGGGATGACCTCATTTAATCTCCAGTAGCAACTTTGATCCGTTATGGGAGGAGTTATGCGTCTGGATCGTCTTACTAATAAATTCCAGCTTGCTCTTGCCGATGCCCAATCACTTGCACTCGGGCACGACAACCAATTCATCGAACCACTTCATTTAATGAGCGCCCTGCTGAATCAGGAAGGGGGTTCGGTTAGCCCTTTATTAACATCCGCTGGCATTAATGCTGGCCAGTTGCGCACAGATATCAATCAGGCATTAAATCGTTTACCGCAGGTTGAAGGTACGGGTGGCGATGTCCAGCCTTCACAGGATCTGGTGCGCGTTCTTAATCTTTGCGACAAGCTGGCGCAAAAACGTGGTGATAATTTTATTTCGTCAGAACTGTTCGTTCTGGCGGCACTTGAGTCTCGCGGCACGCTGGCCGACATCCTGAAAGCAGCAGGGGCGACCACCGCCAACATTACTCAAGCGATTGAACAAATGCGTGGAGGTGAAAGCGTGAACGATCAAGGAGCCGAAGACCAACGTCAGGCTTTGAAAAAATACACCATCGACCTTACCGAACGTGCCGAACAGGGCAAACTCGATCCGGTGATTGGTCGTGATGAAGAAATTCGCCGTACCATTCAGGTACTGCAACGTCGTACTAAAAATAACCCGGTGCTGATTGGTGAACCTGGCGTTGGTAAGACTGCCATCGTTGAAGGTCTGGCGCAGCGTATTATCAATGGCGAAGTGCCTGAAGGGCTGAAAGGCCGCCGCGTACTGGCGCTGGATATGGGCGCGCTGGTGGCCGGGGCAAAATATCGCGGTGAGTTTGAGGAACGATTAAAAGGCGTACTGAACGATCTCGCTAAACAGGAAGGCAACGTCATCCTGTTTATCGACGAATTACATACTATGGTCGGCGCGGGTAAAGCCGATGGCGCAATGGACGCCGGGAACATGCTGAAACCGGCGTTGGCTCGTGGTGAACTGCACTGCGTGGGTGCCACGACGCTGGACGAATATCGCCAGTACATCGAAAAAGATGCTGCGCTGGAACGTCGCTTCCAGAAAGTATTTGTCGCCGAGCCAACGGTGGAAGACACCATTGCTATTCTGCGTGGCCTGAAAGAACGTTACGAACTGCACCACCATGTACAAATTACTGACCCGGCAATTGTTGCTGCGGCGACGTTGTCTCATCGCTACATTGCTGATCGTCAGTTGCCGGATAAAGCCATCGACCTGATCGATGAAGCGGCATCCAGCATTCGTATGCAGATAGACTCAAAACCGGAAGAACTCGACCGACTCGATCGTCGTATCATCCAGCTCAAACTGGAACAACAGGCGTTAATGAAAGAGTCTGATGAAGCCAGTAAAAAACGCCTGGATATGCTCAACGAAGAACTGAGCGACAAAGAACGTCAGTATTCCGAGTTAGAAGAAGAGTGGAAAGCAGAGAAAGCATCGCTCTCTGGTACGCAGACTATTAAAGCGGAACTGGAGCAGGCGAAAATCGCCATTGAACAGGCTCGCCGTGTGGGTGACCTGGCGCGGATGTCTGAACTGCAATACGGCAAAATCCCGGAACTGGAAAAGCAACTGGAAGCCGCAACGCAGCTCGAAGGTAAAACTATGCGTCTGTTGCGTAATAAAGTGACAGATGCCGAAATTGCTGAAGTGCTGGCGCGTTGGACGGGGATTCCTGTTTCTCGCATGATGGAAAGTGAGCGCGAAAAACTGCTGCGTATGGAGCAAGAACTGCACCATCGCGTTATTGGTCAGAACGAAGCGGTTGATGCGGTATCTAACGCTATTCGTCGTAGTCGTGCGGGGCTTGCCGATCCAAATCGCCCGATTGGTTCATTCCTGTTCCTTGGCCCAACTGGTGTGGGTAAAACGGAACTTTGCAAGGCGCTGGCGAACTTTATGTTCGATAGCGACGAGGCGATGGTCCGTATCGATATGTCCGAGTTTATGGAGAAACATTCGGTGTCTCGTCTGGTTGGTGCGCCTCCGGGATATGTGGGTTATGAAGAAGGTGGCTACCTGACCGAAGCGGTGCGTCGTCGCCCGTATTCCGTCATCCTGCTGGATGAAGTGGAAAAAGCGCATCCGGATGTCTTCAACATTCTGTTGCAAGTACTGGATGATGGGCGTCTGACTGACGGGCAGGGGAGAACGGTCGACTTCCGCAATACGGTGGTCATTATGACCTCTAACCTCGGTTCCGATCTGATTCAGGAACGCTTTGGTGAACTGGATTATGCACACATGAAAGAGCTGGTGCTTGGTGTGGTAAGCCATAACTTCCGTCCGGAATTCATTAACCGTATCGATGAAGTGGTGGTCTTCCATCCGCTGGGTGAACAGCACATTGCATCGATTGCGCAGATTCAGTTGAAACGTCTGTACAAACGTCTGGAAGAACGTGGTTATGAAATCCACATTTCTGACGAGGCGCTGAAACTGCTGAGCGAGAACGGTTACGATCCGGTCTATGGTGCACGTCCTCTGAAACGTGCTATCCAGCAGCAAATCGAAAACCCGCTGGCACAGCAAATACTGTCTGGTGAATTGGTTCCGGGTAAAGTTATTCGCCTGGAAGTTAATGAAGACCGGATTGTCGCCGTCCAGTAATGATAAAACGAGCTCTTCGGGGCTCGTTTTTGTCTATAAGTTAGACAGAAAAGACCCTGTTTAGGATGTTTTGCCTGAAAAGTGAGCGAACGATAAAGTTTTTATATTTTTCGCTTGTCAGGCCGGAATAACTCCCTATAATGCGCCACCACTGACACGGAACAACGGCAGACAAGCCGC
>NZ_JABWNC020000027.1:0-44920 GCF_013368855.2 Escherichia sp. 93.0816
GATTTATAGATATAAAGAAGTGATGTGAAAAATAATAACCGGACTTAGCCGGTTATTAACCTTATAGATTTATTGAACAGACTCTACAGCCTTACGATTGGTGTCAAATAGCGCATCAACGAACTGTGCCGATGACTCGCTAGATTCGCAATCCAACATTGCCCGTTCTTCATTTGCCACTTTCTTACACAGTTCCACATTCTCACCTATCGCTTTTCCTGCTTTTACGGCTGCCGAAAATTGATACATGCAAACTGATACATTCTGAGACGTTGAGCACACGTCATTCATCAGCGACTGAATGACAGGCTTATAGTCCATTGCATTTGCCGCAACTGAGCAAAGTAAAAATAATGGTGGTAACAATATCGATTTCATAACTCAAAAAGGCAAAATTCGTTCAACCCAATCGAACAAAACAACTATTTTTCTACCGTTCTCGACACGTAGTGTAACCTGACAAGCATCTGCGCCTGCTGACACCCCCTCAATTTCACGGCCATCCGCCATGTACACCCTTATAGATTTGTTTGCTTTGTAGGCTTGGTTGCAAATTGCAAAAAAATCGCGGCGTGATGGCCGATTATCGACATAATCAGGGTGAACTGTTAGTCGACCTTTGAAATCGTGAGCGATACTGTCAACCACACCTGATTCAATTGTACTAATGCGTTCAAGTGGGAGCCTTATACGATTTTCTTTGTCAAAAGGGGCTGGGCAAAGGTCAACTTTGTTACGAGATGGCATGAGGCCATAAACGTACATGCAAAACGCCTGGCCATCTTCGAGAGTGACCCTTACAGGAATTTGTTCTCTGCGCCAGAACATCAGTAGTTTTTCAACGTTAGTGTAATCTCGCGGCCAGAGTTCAGCTTGGATACCGTAGGTAATATCTTTGGTTGTCATGTCATCACAGAGTTGTTGGCAGAATGTCGATGTCACCAGAATTGCTGGTGAACACCCTGAACGCTTTTGTGTCTCCATTCTTCAGAGTCGTTTCTCGCTCTTGACGAGCGGGGTTTAGAGCACATAAACCTGCACCTTCAAGAGATGCACCCACAATTAATTCTCCGGCATTTAAATGGAAAGTCGCTTTTTCGCCTGTAGCCAGTTTTGCGACAGTTTCGCCGTTGATGAAAATGGAAGCATCACATCCAGCTCCTACAAAACCTGTGTCTCTCATTACCACCAACGTAGCTGGCGCTGCGCTTTGATACTTGAACACTTTGGCCTGCGGTGCTGGTTTGGCGTCATGGATTGATATTGGGCGTGATTGGCACGCGGTAAGCATCAACACTGGTAACGTTAGTAGAGGGAGAAGCGAGTATTTCATGATAGTTTTAGAACAGAAAGTGAACAGTATGGGAGACTTCATCTTTGTCTCCCTAATTGATAGCGTGATTATTTTAATCTGCTTAATAGCGTTTCGAGATCTTCCTTTGTCATATTAGAGTTCTCATAGATACGCATGATTTTCTCACGAGTCTTAGCGGAAGCCCCGACAGAAGATATAACCTTGTCAAAGTCGGCCATTGTCAATTGTTCCAGAATGGTATTTATGACTTCAGCCTTAGACATTTTGATATTTTTTTCTTTTAGTTTCACTTGAAACTTTCCAAGTTTGTCATTGGCCTTATCAGACAATGCTACCTGACAATAAGTTGTTTTCTTTTCGCTCATAACTAATCTCGTTTCAGAACTCCAAAATCGAATGCTCCATCAATAGGCAATACACCTTCTGCAAAGCCAGGTGTGGTGTCGATGATGTGTTTTCGCTCATAAGAGTGAGACAACAGGTATTTGTTGCTAATGTCAATGAAATCAGTGATAAAACACACGTTTGCCTGATTTTTTTTGGCTCGTAAGCCACGACCGACACGCTGCCTCATTTCAACTTCTGCTTTCCCACCACCAGCAAGAATGACCGCACCAACGCTTGGCACATCAACACCGACATCCAGAATAGTCGAGCCTATTAAAACATCTATTTCTCCAGACGCTAAACTGTTCAGCTTTGCTTGCCTTGTCGCCTGGTTAGATTCCCCATAGATGAAGTCAACTCTAAGGCCGGACTCTTTCATCATTTCCATCAGGATTTGCCCGTGGCGTTTAAGACGAACCAGAGTCATACAATTGAGAGAATGTTGCTTATAGAGCAATGCTTCGCGAACAATGGCCTCGTTACGTCCCAAATTATACACGATCCCCAACTGATAAGCCTTTTGGTAGGCGGTGCTCATACCAACTCTAAAATTGAGGTGTTTGTTGGCAAGTTCGGCCTTGATTCTGGCCTCGTCTGGCTTGTAGGCAACTTTATGATAAAGGAAGTACGGCTTTGCCAGAATGCCTCGATCAATCAGGTACTTTTCTGTGACTTTAATTTCAATTCGCCCGGCCACCGCCATCAGGCGCATGTTGGCTTCCGTCGAATCCTTCATGAACGGCGTGGCTGTAAGCGCCAGACGATAGTCTGCGTTCACACATAATCTGGCGATGTCATAGAAATTTGAGCCTGAAGACTCATGCGCCTCTTCCAGAATAAGAAGAGAGACACTTGAAAGGAAGCGTTTCACCAACTCCCGACGTTTGAGGTGGTAGCTTTTCTTATCTGGTGTTGCATCGCGTGGTGGTTCTTCGAGGAAACTTGCAAGAGTTTGAACTGTAGCGACGTTGATATGTCGTGATACCTGGAACTCACCCGAGCCAATGACTCCAACCTTTTGGTCTTTTAACCACGGTTCGCCATTTTCGGCGCGGTAGTCGATGGATCTCTGGAAGTTTTCGGCCATTTGAAACATCAGAACAGAGCGGGTTGTTAAAAATAATGTCATTCGACCGATACGTGCAGCTGCTTTGCAGGCAACGTTAGATTTCCCGCCACCAGTAGCGATCTGCGCAATCATCATTCCCTCTCGAACCAGTGTTTCCACAGTCTGATCCTGATACGCATAATCAGGATTGTATGGGAATGGGTTAACCGCAGGATTTGGTTTACCAAGCGCCGGGGCTTTGTCTTTGCGGATATGAACACATTTGATGCCCGCCTTGTTCAAGTTCGCCGCTACAGGCTTGGCAAAGCCAGCAGGGAACGAGTTTTTACTCCAGTTGAACATCGTGCTTGTGCCCTTCCAGTCGCCAGTCTCGACTTCGTAGCTCAACATCTGTTGCACCATTTGCTTTACCTTGTCATCTGCGCCAGAAATAAGCGCATTAACTGCGTTAGATACAATCCGAACAGTCATAAACCTCTTTCCTTAGTGCCTTTTGTATGTTATTTGGCTATTATAATAAGTAAGTGATTACTTAGTGGATTGTAGCAATAAAATGGATGTAAAAATCACGATTTTGCAGGTTGATGTTGCCAACCTTCGCCCGAATACCTGGAACACCAATTCGGTTGGTGCGCAGAATTTTGAAAAACTGAAAGGTTCTATCGAAAAATTGGGCTTTTTTAAGCCAATTTTGGCTCGTGAACTTGAAGATGGATTTTTTGAAATCCTCGGCGGCGAACATCGCTGGCGTGCTGCTATTGAGCAAGGAATTTCAACGGTTCCGGTGCTTTCTGTGGGCAAAATTAGCGATGTCGTAGCTAAACAGATGTCACTGGTGGACAACGAGCGATACGGTGAAGACGACCAAATCGCATTGCAACGCTTCATTGAAGAAATTCAGTCAGAACTTGACTATCAACTGTCTGAAATCGCCCCGTATGACGACGAAATCTCGATGGTTTTAGCAAAAGAGGCGGCAATCGACCTTGAAGCACTGGAGGCGTTGTCTCGTGGTAGTGATGAGCCTGTCGATACCGACAAACGAGAGAAAACCGAACGTGTGGGTGCGGAACATCAGACCATGCGCTTCAAAGTAACTTTCGATGCGTCAGATCGTGTTGCAGAAACCATAAAAAACATCATCAAAGAGCAGGCTATTAACACCGGTAATGAAATGGAGAACGCTGGTGAGGCTCTGGTGTGGCTGGTCGACTACTACAAGGAGCGTATGTAATGACCAAAAAGTTTGAAATCGTATATCGCGACCCGGCAGATCTTATTCCCTATGAGATGAATGCCAAAAAGCATGATGAACAGCAGATCCGAGATCTGGCCGCAGCCATTAAAAAGCGCGGATTTGACCAGCCAATTACGGTCGATAAGAACGACGTAATTATTACTGGCCACGGCCGCCGTGAGGCTGCAATTTTTGCTGGACTTGAGCGCGTACCGGTTATTGTTCGCGATGATCTCAGTGATGACGAGGTTCGTGCGAAGCGCCTTGAAGATAACCGACTTGCCAGCATTGATTACGATGCAATTAAGCTACAGAAAGAGCTTGAGTCGCTTGTTCTGGACGATATCGAGGTTTTCGGCTTTGAAGAGCGTGAGTTGAATGTTCTCGTTGGCAGTATGACAGAAGAAATGGACACCGACTCGCTAGTTATCGATCTTGGCGAAGAAACTAAACGACAGAAGGATGAACACACCGAGATCAGTCGTGAAGTTGCAGCGGAAGAAGTACGTGTTGTCGACGTATTGGGCTTTAAAACGCTTCCTGCTGGCTCTGCCATTGTTGTTGGTGATTTGCTTGCCCACATGGAAGAAATGACGGGAGAAAGCGGGGTAGACGCATTTGTGGCATATGCGGAGAAGATCTCTTCCGGGGAGATGGCTGCATGAGCAAATACATCATCAACGTATCGTTTCAGACACGCGTAAATAAAACCACGCGCACGTTGGAAATCGCTGAGTCGTTCGGGCTTGGCCTGGACGAAAAAGAGTGGACGCTTTACGACAATCTGGAGCTGGAAGTGAAGCAGGGCGATGTGGTGTACATCACCGGCCAATCCGGTTCCGGCAAATCCGTTGTGCTGCGCGAGTTGCAACGACAGATGAAGGATGAAGGGCTGTCTGTAGCCTCCATCGATGATTTTACCTTCGATAATGAGGTTAACGTCATCGATCAGTTGGGCAAAACGACCAGCGATGCGCTTGGGTTGTTATCTATGGCTGGTCTGAACGATGCATATCTGTTTGTTCGCAAGCCTTCTGAAATGTCAGACGGTCAGAAATATCGTCTCAAGATTGCCAAACTGATTGAGTCAGGCGCTAAAGTGTGGGCTGCTGACGAGTTCGGTGCTGTTCTAGACCGTGTAACCGCTCAGGTTGTGGCATCTAACCTCCAGCGTGCCGCTCGAAAGGTTGGTGCGACGGTAATGGTGGCGACGACTCACGAAGACCTGAAGAACGCGCTGCGCCCGGATATGCAGATCACCAAGCACTACAAAGAACGCGTGAAGGTGGAATATCACAATGGTAGTCATGATGAGGTTCATTTATGACGGACATCATCATTAAACGCTACCGCCCTGAAGAGTTTCCGCGTCATCTGGACTTTCTGGAACGAATGACTGTCACAAAGGGAACTGTAGAGGACTGGCACGCTCTTAAGTCGCTTCACTACAAAACAGACGGCAAACCTTTCGCGCCAACTTACTATCGCTGCGAACTTGATGACCGTCTGGTGGGCGTCGTGGTTATGGCTTACCCGAAACTACTGCTGGCACCTCGCCACCGCATGTTTCCTAAGTTGAAACCAACCACTAATACCACCGTGGCTAACCAGTACTGGGGTCGGTACGTGAATAACAACTTTGCGGTGATCAGTCGCTCAGTTGTGGATACTCAGTATCGTGGCGTAGGCGTCTCTTATCGAATGATTAACCTGGTTAGCAGGATGCATGACCGGCCAATCATTGAGATCCAGTCCTCGATGAGCAAATACAATCCCTTCGCCATGAAAGCAGGGTTTAAGTTCATCCGCCCTGAGCGACCGAAGAGCTATGAAAGTGCACTGCGTGTATTCCAGCGCCATTTCCGTTCCGACCCGGGTGATAACGAGGCGATCGTCAAAGAGTTGTTCGCAATGAGCGAGTCTCGTCGTCGCCGTGCACTGCGTGATCTGGTGGCGGACTACCACAAGAACAGTTCCCTGGCAAAAGCTGGGCGGAATCGTGGCACGACGATTCAGGACATTGCCGACAGTCTGGTGGACGAGGCCAGCATTGTGAAGCTGCTCAAGGACATTCACAACCTGAGCTTTACGTCTCCGTTGTATGGTGTGTACCGAAACCCTGACTTTGGCCGTCGACTGCCTGACACGCTGCCACTGCTGGCATTCGACAAACAACCTTTGGATAAACCGTTAGAAATTGCTTTACCGGCATAAGGATTTGCCATGACGTTAACCGATAAACAAAAGGACATCATCAAAACGCTCAATCTCGGTTATGAGCGAGGTCATCTACTTGACCTGGACGAATTGCTTGAAGTTTTGCCGTACAAGACAACCAAGCAAAGTATCCAGTTCTCAATTCGCGCTCTGATAAAAAAGGGGCTGGTGGAGAAAGGGCATACGCGCCAACGCAGTGACAATCGCTATCACCGCCGAACTCTTGGGTTAACCACTTTAGGTCGAGCCAAAGCGAAGTTACTGGTGATGTAATCGGTCTGGGAGCTTATTTAAAGACCTGCATCTGTATATATAAATAATAAGTAACTTATTAAATATATACGGAAGCAGGCTTCGTAAGACATGCCAGACCTAATTAAACACCCCAGAAAACAAGTTGGTTAGCAGATGCAGTAAACAAGTTGTTTTAGAGCGCATGGACGCGCTCTGTGTGTTTTAGAGGGATCTATGACGGTCGAAAAAGACGAGGTAAAAACTCGCCTGACACCAGCGGAGTGGGCCGAAGCTGAAGCCAAATGGACGTCAGGCGAATATACACTCTCAAAGCTGGAGGAAGAGTACGGCATTCGTCGTGAAACACTCTCCAGACATTTCAAAAAGCGAGGATTAGAGAAAGGCGCGGACTCTGTTGGGAAGATGGTTCGTGAGTCTCTTAAATCTGACGCAGAGCTTCGCGCTAAAGCCCGTGCGGAAAAGATAGAAGAACGTCGTACACGTTATGACGGCTGGGCGTATGCGTTGGGGCAGATGGTGATGGTCGAAGTCACTACGGCCAAACGTGAGGGTAAGCCTTTAGGGGCGATTGAGGATTCTCTCAAGAGCTTACAGAGAGCCAGTAATACCCTTGCAAAATGCTTTGAAGTTTCGTCCAAATCATTGGGCATGGATCATGCGGAAAATGACGAGGAAGAAATTCCGAACCTGGTATTTGGTGAGCTTACGCCTTCCCAGGTGGCGAAATTACGTCAGGAAGACGACGAGCCTGAAATCATCGATGACGAATTGCTTGAGACGTTGGAAGAAGAAGCTCTAAGCGAATTTGATGCGACAGATGATGGAAGTGAAGGGGAGGACGAATAATGGCAATCCCGTCCTCGCTCAGTCTTGTGCAACTGCATTCTGGACAGATGAAAGTCTTCCAGTCTCCGCATCGATTTAAAGTTGTTTGTGCTGGTCGACGCTGGGGAAAATCCCGGTTGTCGATCTCCACTATTATTCGTGCGGCGGCAAAGGAAAAAAAGCAAAGGGTCTGGTATGTCGCTCCTACTTACCAGATGGCTCGCCAGATTTTGTGGGACGATCTACAGGAAGTTCTGCCTCGTAAGTGGGTTAGGAAAAAGAACGACACCACGATGACAATCGTGTTGAAGAACGGTTCGGAGATCGCCCTCAAAGGTGCTGATAAGCCTGACACTCTGCGCGGCGTAGCGTTGCATTTTGTAGTGCTTGATGAATTTCAGGATATGAAGGCTGACACCTGGTACAAGGTGTTACGACCTACTCTTTCATCGACACGCGGCGGTGCACTGATCATTGGTACGCCAAAAGGCTTCTCGGAATTTCACAAACTGTGGACTATAGGCCAGAACGTAGAGCTGCAAAGAAAGGGACAGTGGAAGAGCTGGCAGTTTGTAACTGCCGATTCTCCGTTTGTACCTACGGCGGAAATTGAAGCTGCTAAGAACGATATGGACCCCAAATCGTTCGCTCAGGAGTACCTGGCCAGCTTTGAGAACATGTCCGGGCGCGTTTACTACCCGTTCGATCGTAACGTGCATGTAAAACCGCTTCAGTTCAACCCTCGGTTGCCTATATGGGTAGGGCAGGACTTCAACATTGACCCGATGTCTTCCGTAATTTTGCAACCTCAGCCAAATGGTGAGCTATGGGCAATTGATGAATTGGTGCTCTTTTCCTCTAACACGGCAGAAGTTTGTGATGAGCTTGAGAGACGCTTCTGGCGCTGGAAATCACAGGTAACGGTATTTCCAGATCCGGCAGGTGCTTATCGCCAACATGCTCGTGGGGAGTCTGACGTAGACATATTCAAAGAGAAGGGATTCTTACGTGTCGATTATTCGAAAAAGCACCCGCCAATTGCGGATCGTGTTAATGCTGTTAACCGAATGCTGATGTCCGCATCTGGAGATATCCGGCTGTATATCGATCCGAAGTGCAAGCATTTGATTGATTCACTGGAAAAAGTCATCTACAAGCCTGGAACACGAGATATGGATAAGACAGGTGGCATTGAGCATAGTGCAGACGCATTGGGCTATCCAGTACATCGTAGGTATCCAGTCAAAAACCGTGTTATTCTTGGTGGTTCTCGGTAGGTAAGTAATTATCTAAGGTTATTCAAATGGAATTGAACGACAAACAAATTAAGGATCTGGTGGCGCGACGCCACCCGGAATACGAAAAGAAAAAAGAACATTGGGACTTCCTCGCCAGCACTTACGCTGGCGGGCGTGGTTGGTTTACAGACAATATCTTTCGTTACTTTAAAGAGGGAGATCAGGAGTTTAAGGAGCGTGTTGAGCGTGCCTATCGCTTCAACCACACTCGTGAGGTGGTAAACCTCATCAACAAATATCTCTTTAAAGAAGACATTCATAGAAATATCGAAGAGGCACCAGAGCAGATCCGCAATTTCTGGAAACGTGCGACTCGCCAGAATGCCTCTATTGACTCATTTATGGCCGCCATTGATTTGCAATCGTCAATCTACGGCCGTATCTGGGTTGTTGTTGATAGCACAATGAGTGGTGATGTTGAGTCAGTAGCTGACGAGAAAAAGAAAGATGCTCGTGCCTACGCCTACTGGATTTCACCTCAGCAAATGCTGGATGTGGCATGGGACGACGACGGGAATATGTTATGGGCGTTAATTGTGGAAGTCGCTCGCGATGACGCAGATCCTTTTACTTCTACAGGTCAGGAATACCAACGTTATCGTCTGTGGACACAAAACGAGTGGTATCTGTTCCGTGAGGAAGTGAAGAAGGGGGCTGGTGGAGCAGGTCGTCGTCAGGCAAAAGTTATTTTAGAGGACAGCGGCGCGCATAATCTCGGCGTAGTTCCTGTGTTTCCTGTTGATTGTATTGGAGAAAGTGAATCACCGTATTTCAGCCCATCGTTGATCGATGATATCGCTTATCTTGATCGTGCGGTTGCAAACTATCTGTCAAACCTTGATGCCATTATTCAGGATCAGACATTTAGCCAGTTGGCTATACCGGTACAGTCGCTTTTACCTGGTGATGAAAACCACACTAAAGTGCTTGAAATGGGCACAAAGCGAGTCTTCACCTACGATTCTGAAGGTGGAAACCAGCCGTTTTATCTGTCACCAGACCCGAAACAAGCTCAGATGATCATCACTACGATTAAGACGGTGATTAACGAAATCTACCATTCAGTTGGTGTAGCTGGTGAGCGAACGAAGCAGGACAACGCACAGGGAATCGATAATTCATCTGGTGCCGCAAAAATGTATGACTTCCAGCGTGTAAATAGCTTGCTTGTCACAAAAGCAGAGCGTCTGGAAAGGGCTGAACGCCAAATCATGCTACTGGTTGCGAAATGGATGGGGGTAGATCTGGACGAAGACCACTCTTTAATTGCGTATCCAGAAAGTTTCGATATTCGTGGCCTTACTGATGAATTTTCTGTTGCCGAGAAACTGTCATTACTTCAGGCACCGGACTCTGTACGTCGTCACCAGATGGAAATGCTTATTGAGAAGATTTTCCCGAACATTACTGAGGCGATGAAAAAGGAATTTGATAAAGATCTCTTGAATTTTCCTCCAAAAAATGATCTAAATACCCTTGAAAATAAGTCAGCACTTACTTATGATCGTGGTGCAGCCCAAGAAAGCGGGCAAGATCAACCCCGAGGGAATGGGGACTCATCTACTCAAGAGAACGAGTGATAAGTAACAAAAGGAATTTTTATGAATCTGTGGCAAATGCTTTTGGCCCGTCGTGGTCTGATGGATGTCGCTGAAGCGCATGAGCGTGGAGGCGCTGGCGGTGTAGCTGCTGATAATGAGCAGAGTACACAAGATCCTGACAAACAGGGTGAACAAAAAGAGCAGCCGAAGGGCGATGACGAATACGCTGGCATGACTCAGGAAGAGTTACTGGCCGAACTTCGTAAAACCAAGAAAGCTGGTGCTGAACTGCTGAAGGAGAACATGAAGCGCAAAGAGAAAGAGCGCACATTGGCCGATCAGCTTGCTCAGTACGGTGATATCGATCCGGCTCGTGCTCGCCAGCTTTTAGAAGCTGAACAGGCCGCAGAAAACGCACGTCGTGAGGCGGAGCAAGCTGAACTGGAGCGTCGTGGTGAGTTCGATGCTGTTAAAAAACAGATGATCGAAGCACACCAGGCAGAGCTGGCACAGCGTGACGAACGTTATGCAGCACTGGAAAGTGAAAACGCATCACTGAAATCTCAATTAGTCGAGATGACCGTGGGCGCTTCCTTCAGTAACTCTCTCTTCCTACGTGACAAAGTTCTGATGACCCCGGCAAAAGCCCGCGTGATCTACGGTTCTCATTTTGAAGTGGGTGAAGACGGTAGCGTAGTGGGTTATGACAAACCGGCAGGTCACAAAGAACGAGCTGTTCTGGTTGACGGTGAAGGTAAGCCGTTGCCGTTTGAATCCGCGATTGAACGCATTGTGCGGGCAGATCCGGAAGCTGACGCATTGATGCGTAGCGAAGCCAAGCAGGGTGTAGGCTCACATTCCAAATCGACCTACACAATATCCCAACCGAAGAACAAGTCGACTATGGATAAGTTGGCCTCCGGTCTGGGGAAAATTGGACTTAAGTAACATCTAAATCAAAGGGAATTGATAGATGCCATTACTGCGTGAAGAAGCTGAAAAGCTGTCTAACAACGAACTTGAACAGGGTGTGATCGAAACTATCATCGATCGCGATGACCTGTTTGCCATCCTGCCTTTTATGAAAATTAATTCAAAGGCATATCTGTACAACCGTGAAAAAACGCTGAGTGAAGCTACCTTCATCGACGTTAACGACACCATCCCTGAAGGTGCAGCAACCTTCGAAGAATGCGTTGCGAAACTGCGTATTCTGGCTGGTGACGTAGACGTTGATAAATTCCTGGCGACCACTATGGCCGACACCAACAACCAGTTGGCTATTCAGGTTCGTCAGAAAGTTAAAGGTCTGGCTCGTGCGTTCCGTCGCAACCTGATTTTGGGTGACTCCAGCTCCAACAACAAGGCGTTTGACGGCATTCCACGCCTGATGCACGCAGATCAGAAGATCGATATCGCCGGTGCATCTATGACTTTCTCTATGTTCGACGAACTGGTCGATGCGGTGAAAGATCTTGGTGCTGACTGCATCATGATGCGTTCAGAGCACCTGCGTGCTTACCGTGCGCTGCTGCGTACAGTAAACGTAGGTCCGTCTGAAATCATGATGGAGAACTTTGGTCGTCCGATGCTGTGTCATAACGGCGTTCCGTTCATCATCAACGACTTCATCCCGACCGATGCTGGCAAAGCAAGCATCTACTGCCTGCATCTGTCAGAAGAGAACGGCGTTACTGGTCTGTATGGCGGCGATAACGCAGGTATCGTTGTTGAAAACATTGGTACTGTACAGAACAAAGACGCAGTACGTACCCGTGTGAAGTGGTACTGCTCTCTGGCGAATAAGCATGATAAGGCTATCGCTGCACTGACCAATGTAAAAATTTAATCAGTGTAGTAGATAAGTAGTTATCTATGTTAAAGGGTGGGCTATACGCCCACCCTTTTTGTAGGAGCGAGAAATGCCAGAACAAAAGATGAAGATTACGGAAGAGGCATTTTCGGATTTTACGGGGCATATGTGCCGTGCCGGATTTACCAATTCTATCTCCGATGAACCTTTAACCGAGCGGCAACAAAGTCAGCTATCTGCTTGTTTGCAGGCGGTTCCCCTCTCCCAATCCGTAAACATAACCCCGGCTTCACCGTCAGTTTTGGTTGGGAAAACTGTTCAACTTAGTGCAGGTATTAGTATGGGTAAGAGTGCCAGTTCATTCACCTGGAAGTCAGCAAATGACCAAATTGCAACCGTTAACGGCACTGGATTAGTAACTGGCGTAGCACCAGGCAAAGTAAAAATTACTGCAACTGATCAGGAAACCCAGCTTTCCGCGTCAGTGGAAGTCACCGTAAATCCGGTAGCCGTTCAATCCGTAACGGTAACGCCAGACTCAACCTCTGTTGAGAAAGGGAAATCAGTCAGTCTGAAAGCGAATGTTCAGCCGTCAAATGCGACGAATAAGGCTGTTACCTGGTCTTCAAAAAATGAAGATAAGGCAACGGTAGACCAGAGCGGGAACGTTACTGGTGTAGAAGTTGGCACTGCGACGATTGAGATCGTTTCCCAAGATGGCAGCAAAAAGGCAACTGCAACGGTGGAAGTAACTGCGCCTGTTGTGGCTGTTACCGGCGTCGAAATCGACCCAAATAGCACAACCGTTGAGGCAAACAAAACTGTTCAGCTGACCGCAAATGTCGAGCCGGCAGGAGCAACAAATAAAACCGTTACTTGGGAATCCAAAAATACCGAGTTTGCAACGGTTGATAGCGAAACCGGTGTTGTAACTGGCGTTGCGGCTGGTACTGCCACAATCGAGGTTACTACCCAAGATGGTAGCCACAAAGCGACAGCGACCGTAGAAGTCACTGCTGCACAGGAATAATCAATATTGGGCGGCGAAAGCCGCCCATGTAGAGAGAATGCGTTATGAAACCAGCAAAAATTGTTTTATTAGAACCGCAATTTTCCGGTTATTCGGGAATGTTGTGCGGCGTTCAGTTCGAGAACGGGGTGTCCGTAGCGGAGTTGCCTTTTATCGATCAGCAAAGGATTTGTGCCTCAATGCGAGCATCAACAGTCGAAGGCAAAAATGTTTCTCCGTCTGCCGCATACAGTGATCGTGGCGAGTTGACCGCAGACCTGATTACCGAGCCAGCAGCACCTGACATTGTGCCAATGAAACGTGGGACACCAGATGAACCGGCTAAACAGATCCAGACTTTCACACGAGAAGAGTTGGAGTCAATTGCAGACAATGAAGGCATTGCCGGTCTACGTGTGATTGGTAATCAGGTTGGTGTCAAAGCGAAAGGAATTGTCGAGATGATTGAAGGCATCCTGAAAGCACAAGGCGGTGAGTAATGGCGCAGATCGACTCGTATCGTAGCGGTGAAGCTGTTTCCCTTTCATTTGCCTTCAACGTGCTGGATATCGAATCTGCTACCTACACAGTAAAGGACAGCACCGGGGCTATTCTCGTTGATGGCGAGCCGCTAGAAATTACCAGCGGTCAAATGTCGATTCCGGTTGTCGTGTCGGCTGAATATAACCAGCTCTCTGAGAAAGAACGCGATCTGCGGTACGTCATTGTGAAGGCTGTTGCATCGGGTCTGACGCATGAAGAGCGGCAAATGTATGTTCTGCTGAATAGTTTTGAACTGTCGATACCAGAACAGTCGTTTGCAACTGTCGCTGATGCTCAAATGCAGGCGATCGATATGCTGAATGGGGACACTTTGCTGTCGGATGGTGAAGGCTTAATGCGCAAGCGTCTCATTGAGGCTACCAGACGAATTAAAACTTTACCGTTCTCAATCCGCAAAATTCTACGTATCGACTTTGACCGATACGATCGCCCTCAAAATATGCTGAATGTGTATGACATTCCGTGGGGAGCAGATGGAGCGTACCGGCATGATTTAGTCGATTGGGAAAAGATGACGCAGGAGAAGTTTGAAGAGTTCCCTGACTACTTCAAAGAAGCGTTGATGCTTGCCGTTGTCAACGAAGCGTGTGAGATCGCAAATGGCAATGATGTTGCCGCAGCACGAGAGGATGGCATTTTGTCAGAGTCAATCGGTGAAACAACCAACATGTACCGTACCGGTAAAGCTGCAAACGTGCATGTGGCTCGCAGTACCTGGCGCTTGCTGGTCAGTTACATCAACAACCGTATGATTGTTCGCCGTGCGTAACGCCAGTCGCATTATTTACTTTTGGTCGAAAGGGTTTTTGGCCAGTAATGAGAGCGACCGACAACAACAGAGAGAGAGCATGAATATTTCGTGGCAAACAGAAATTGCGATCTACCGCTTTGGCGCAAAGAACGTTTACGGCGAGGCGCAATTACAATTCGTCAGGAAGACGAATGTCGGCGTGGTTAAGTTCGAACAGAGTAATGAGAAATCGTCAGTTCGTGCTGATAGCTCTGGTAGTCGTGGTAAGGCGAGTCTGGAGCTGTTTGATGCTGTGTTAGTTGTCCCTTTAGAAGCGGCTGTACAACTTGATGATGTGCTGATCCTTGAAGGTCAAAAATTAAAGGTGTCCAGTGTTCATCGCCGCTGGGGGCTACGAGGAAGACCTGGGCATCTTGAAGTGGGGGCGAATATATGGGTCTGAAATACGATGCGCATCAGTTCAAACGTGCGGGGAATAGACTCAATAACAGCCAGAAAGCATTTAAGCGATATCTTATTCGGGACATGGAAAAGCTGGCGCGTTTGGTTGAGCGTCTCAGCCGTGCAATGGCTCCGCTGGAAACCGGATCTCTGGAGACAGCCATCTTTGCCAGGGTGATTAAAGAAGGTTATTCAGGGCTGCGCATTGAGCTTTCTGTGTCTGGAGCAAAACCACGTCAGGGGCATCCGGGCGTAGAAGTCGGTGACTATGCTAAGTACATGGAGCTGGGTAAATACCGACTCGGTTATCTTTCTCGAATGAAGAACGTGACAAACCCACCAATTGCCGGTGTTAAACCTCGTGTTGGGCCACACTTTCTGGAAAGAGCGGTGGAAATTAGCGAGAAGCAGTTCTCAGAAGCGATTCTTGAGGCTGCCAGAAAAGCCGGATTTACGAGAGGTTAATGTGTTTATTGAAGCGTTTGCAAGTTTGATGCAGAAGGCAAAGATTGGCACGGTCGGGACTGACATTTTCTGTCACTACTTGCCTGCCAATGTGAAATCTGGCGTCCTGCTTATTAACCCAAATACCGGTATCAGCATCGATCATGAGCTACAGGGCTTTTATCACGAATCATTCACAATCATTGTGCGTGGTTCGTCAATTACTACGACGGTTGAGAAAGCCAATAAAATCATTGAGATGTTTCCAGTGGAGGAAACGGAATCTGGTGGTGTTTATTTTCGACTTGTACGACCGATGGCGATGCCAATCATTTATCCCAAAAATGATGGGGCATTAATAGAAGCAGGCATTCCTGTTGAATTTGCTGGCTATTTATTGAATTAACTCAATTAGTAAGTATATACTTACCATTAGCGCAATGAATGCGTAGAATTAACGGAAAAAGGAGTTTTCCATCAATGTCTAATACCCATGTAAAAAACATCAAACTTGGTGCCTGTAAGGTGTCGTTTGGTGGTGTGGATTTGGGTTACACCAAAGGTGGTGTTCAGGTTGAAGTAGCCACTGAAACGCTGAAAGTCACCGTCGATCAGTTGGGGCAGACCGTAATTTCCGAATTAGTTCAGGGGCGCAACATTACCATCACCGCGCCTCTGGCTGAGTCTGTACTCCAAAACATGGTTGACCTGATGCCTGGTTCTACTCTGAGCGAAGATGACAACTCTGTCACGATCACATCTGCACAGGGCGTTAACCTGATTGATGTGGCGAAGGAGCTGGTTCTGACTCCGCAGGACACCACCGACTATGTGTTGACCATCCCGAAAGCGGCAACCGCGGGCAACTTCACTATGACCTACCAGTCTGATGATGTTCGTGTGTTCTCTGTTCAGTTCAGCGCATACCCGGATGATGAAGGCGTTCTGGGCAAAATGAGCGGTCCTAAACCGGTAAAAACTGTGTCGATCTCACCGGAATCTCCAACCGTAAAAGCTGGAGAAACTGTGCAACTGACAGCCGAAATCACTCCAGCTGATGCCGCAGACAAAACCGGTGTTTGGGAATCCGAAGACCAGGAAAAGGCCACGGTAGATCAAACGGGTCTGGTACGTGGTGTGGCGCAGGGTTCTACAAATATCTCCTTCACCAGCAATAGCGGTGGTAAGAAGGCAACTAAATCAGTAACGATTAACCCCGCAGATTAATCAGTAATTAAGCAGAGGCTCAGGATGGGCCTCTCTTTTAAAAGGATTTTAACCAATGACCAAATTACTCGATCTAGATTCCATTCTGCCTCCGAAGAAAAGCATCAAATTTGGCGGTCAGGAATATCCCATCGTTGAAATGACGGTAGGTCTGTTCGTTTCCATCAAGCAGATGGAAGGCAAAGATCTCATGAACATGTCTCCTGTTGAGCAAGTGACAGCTTATGCAGATCTGGTTCGTAAGGTTATCCCTTCAGTACCTGACGAAGTTCTTGAAAAACTGACTGTTCCGCAACTCCAGCAGATCTTCACCTTCGCTATGGAAGTGATTGATGAAGAAAACGAAAAAGCGGCTGGCGAAGGGGCAAAGTAATTTCCCGCGATGAATCCGGGACAAGGACCGTCTCAATAGATCTCGGATTCTATTTCAGTCGTGTAGTTGCTCACTACGCCGTGTCGCCATTAGAGCTACTGAACGTTCCTCTCACGATGTTCTGGATGCTCAGTCGCAATATAGACCGTCTGCGTGCGGAAGAGGATGTCCGCAACTTACAAGTCGCTCGTGCGTCCCAGGCGGATGGCGAGGCTGTGAAGGCGTTCATGGAGGGTTTGCAACTCAGGATTGGAAGACCAGTCGTAACAGATAAAGTCTACGATCCAAGCCAGGATAAGGCAGACCCTGACGCCAAAGAGCAACTGATGCAAATATTTGGCAGAGGATGACAAGGGAATGTCACAAAACGTAGAGTTTATCCTGTCGCTGGAAGACAAACAGTTTACAGCGTCAATCGATCGTGCGGGGAAACTGCTTACTCGATTTGGTGAGCAGGTAACAAAGCCTGCTCAAAAAATCCAAACCTTTGAACGCTCTTTGGGTTCGGTCGCCCGTATCATTGGCGTTCTGGAAAGCAAGCTCGATTCTACGGCAGATAAACTACAGGATGTAGCTGCCGGTTTTGAGCTTGCTTCAGATGCTACGCGTAAAATGCGTGGCAACATCACCAGCCTCAATTCTGGTCTTAAAGCCCTGATTGAGCGCGTCGATACGACAACTTCTTCAGTAGATAAACTCACCGCGTCATTGCGTAAAGTGCAATCAGAGCTAAATGATTTCTCTGATTGGGCGACCTATGCAAGCAAAAGCGCAAGCCGCTTTGGTACGGAGGTCAAAGAAGCCTCTGTGTCCGTGAGTGGCATGAATACGCGCCTTAATACCACGACGAAGCGACTCAGTAATTGGGGTGTCACAACGAGTCAGGCTGCCGAGGGACTGAAAAAGGTTCGTGAGCAGATGGACGAAGTTATCGGACGTCAGCAACTGATTAGCAAGCCGGTACGCGTTCGTACATCTGGAAGTGGCGATGGTGGTAGCGGGCGGCGTAGCGGCGCTTCTGGCCATAGCGGTAAAAGTAACGAAGGAGGTATGTTCTCTGGCCTTCGTGGCAACATTTTCCTGCTTGGCGAGATCGGAGATGCAGCCAGAACGGTTACTGACATCATGTTTGGGTGGCAGAAGCCTATTGTTGAAGCTGCGGCCGAAATGGAACGTATGCGGGTGATGCTTCGAGGGTTGAATAAGGAGAAGTCCAACCCGGGCCAGGCTGCCGCTGATGATATGAAGTACATCGTAGACATGGCTCAAAATGCGCCGTTCGCGATGCAGGCGTTAACAGACTCCTTCGTGAAGTTTCGTTCTGCTGGCTTAGATCCAACCGATGGTTCTCTGAAGGCGCTGGTGGACTCCGTTGCTCGTTTTGGTGGTGATAGTGAGCTGTTGAAACGTGCGGCTGTGGCCGTTCAGCAGATGTCCGGTAAGGGCGTTGTGTCAATGGAAGAGCTACGTCAGCAATTAGGTGAAGCCGTTCCTAACGCGATGCAGGCAATGGCAGACGCCGCAGGCATCACTATGGGGGAACTGACTAAAGCCGTTGCCAGCGGTACGGTTGAGGCAAAACAGGCGTTGTCTCTGATGTTTGTTGGTCTGCGTGCGGAGAATGAGAACGCAGCGAAAGACATGATGCAAACCTACACAGGTGCGCTGGCGCAACTTCAGACGTCATTCACGTTATTTGCTGATCGGGTTGGTCAGGCCGGATATCTGGATTCTCTATCGAAGGGGATGAAAGAACTGGCTTCAATCATGAATAGCGCCGAAGGGATTTCGTTTGCCAATTCTTTAGGTTCGGGGTTAACAACGGCAATCGATGGGTTGCGTCAGCTTGCTCAATGGTTAGCAAAGAACCAAGAGCTGGTAATTAATCTCGGTAAGGTCGTGGCCGCGATGGTTGCGTTCAAACTGATGCGAGCAGGGATCATGGGGGTAGTTGGCGCTGGGAGCCAGATGGTTAGCACCTTTGCCACGATGGCGACCGCCATACAGACTCCATTTAACCTCGGCGCTACAGCAGTAACTCGATTCAATCGTGCGGCACGTATGGGGCTGGCTCCGATCCCCTCTCTTATTTTCGCCATCCGTGGGGCGATTACGGGGCTTAAAGGCGCTTTTGCTGGATTAACGGCGTTCATTGCAGCAAACCCTATAGGGGCAGCATTTACAGTTGCCACTGTAGCTGTTGCTGGCCTAATCACGTACATGACCATGCTCCGCAGCGAAACTTCAAAGGTCGTTGACGAGATTAGGAAAATACCAGAGGCGATGACGGCGGCCAAACGTGCACAAATGGCCGACCGCGCAGAAAAGCTCGAAAAGCAGATTCTTGCTGATCAACGAGCATTAAAAACTGGTGAGGGTGTTAATTACGTATCTAACTCTGCCGGTGTTATCACTCACAAAGAGTCGAAGGCTGACATCGAAGCACGCCTGAAAAAAAATCAGGAAGAGTATCAAAAGATAACCGGCACGATAGCTCTTGGTGACGGCGCTGTAGCAAAGCGTTTGGCTAAAGAGGCTGCCGAATCTCAGATTGAGAAAATTCGAGCGGAAAACCAGATTTTTGCGGCAACATTCGTGAAAGCCCGGCAGGAGGCTCTGGACAAGATCCAGAAAATCAATGATGACGGTTCACTTTCAGATGACGAAAAGAACAAGCTATTGGCACCGTTACGTGAAACGGTAAACAAAAGCTATCTGGAGCCTGCGCAAAAACTGGTTGATTCACTTTCTTCTCGTAAGAATGCCACCGAGAAGCAAATAGCGACTCTTAATGATCAGCTTGAAAAAGCCAAAAAGGATGGAAATACCGAGCAAATCCAGAAACTGCAAGGCAGTATCCGTGGTTATCAGGAGCATTTGGAAGCCGTTGCTCAGGAGCTGACTCAGGCAGAGTTCGAGAGAGATAACGCGGCCAAAACTGGTAAGGGCGTAATGTCAAACCAGGGGACTGTTCTTGGGTTAGGTACAACTGATAAAGCCGCTCAGAAGGCGCTGGCGCAATATATGCGAAACCAGATGGATTCTGCGACTTATCAACGTACTTTGCCTGACGGCACTCCGATGATGGACTTCGAAGGTAAGCCGATTATTGGGCCTAAACAACTCAAGACGCAGCTTAATTTGCAGAAAGCATCCAGCGCCAGCTCTCTGGAGAAAATGAGCGATGAAGAGCGTGCCGCAGCCATTGCTGCACTAACTAAAGCTCGTGAACAGGATGCAGCAGCTGCCGAGAAAGCAGCCCAACGATCAGCTAACGCCTCGCAGCGTGCGGCCAAGAAGGAACAGGCAGCGCAACAGAAACTGGCAGCCGGATACCAGAAGGCTCTGGACAAAGCCGATCAGCTTATGGGGCAAATGGGTGAAAGCTCTAAGGCTACGGTATCGTTTGATCAGTCTCTTCGCGATACAACGAAATCGCTGACAGATTTGGCTAATGCGGTTCCTAACGAGTTCATCACTCAAGAGATGATCGACAAGGCGAAAAAACGTCTTGAGGACCTCAAAAATGCGACACCTGAATATCGCGAGATGTTTAATCGCCGCAATGTTGAGCAGATGATCTCCACTTGGGCACCGGAGGCGGATTCCATTATTAGTGCTGGCTATACGCCGTCTCGCGAAGAGAAAGTTGCTGATTTCGAAGACACCTACAACCGCAATCTCAAAGCGTTGATAGAACTTCGTGATAAGGCGTCTGATCCTAAAGTCGTGGCGCTTTATACAAAGAAAATCAATCAACTGATTGCTGCTGGCAATACCGCGCTTATTAAAGAGACGGGGACTGCGACGCAGAAGTTGGCACTGGAATACGAAAACTTGGCAGAGCAGATCGAAAGCACCTGGACTGATTTGTTTAGTGGCTTAACTGATGTCCTGACTGATTTCGTTATTAACGGGAAGATGAGCTTCTCCAGCCTATCTCAGTCCATTTTGAAAGATATCACCAATATGGTCGTGAAGTCGCAAATCACGCTGCCTCTAATGAACATGTTGGGGATGGGAACCACCGCAGCTGGTAGTTCACAGAGTGGCAATTTGCTCACTGGAGTTGCTTCCGCCGTTGCCAATCAAGGGGTACGAATGGGCAACACTGTTAACGGCGACAAGTCGGTGGGAGAAGCCACGAAGGAGACGTCCAGTTCGGTAACTGGATTGGGGCAAACAACACAGCAGACCACCAGCGCAATTGGCACTGCAACAAATGCGATTGGTAGCTGGGTATCAGGGCTATTTGATAGCACCGAAGCCAAAGATGCTGAAACAAAAGCAGTGAAGGACTCCATCTTCTCGATGCAGAACCTCAGCTCTGTTACCGGCGCTCTGTCTGCCGCGTTTGCAATGCTTGGAGCTAATGCTTCCGGCTCTGGTAATAAGTGGTTGAATTTCGGCGCGACAGTTGCATCTGGTTTGGTTTCAGTATGGGCTGGTGGTGGATTCGATGGATTGATGTCCGGTTCTTCTGGCTCAACTTCCGGGTTCAACAATCTGACCAGTTCTGCTGCCGATGGCACGAATGGTATTCCTGCAATTCCGAAGTTTGCAAATGGTGGCATATTCGGAAAAGACGGCGTGATCCCGCTCCGGGCATACCAGAAAGGCGGTATCGCCAACTCACCTCAATTGGCGTTGTTTGGGGAAGGCGATATGAATGAGGCGTATGTTCCATTGCCTGATGGTCGAACAATCCCTGTAACGCTCAGTACCGATGGTATGAGTGGAGGAGGAAATGTTCTTTCTCCGGTATCAATTGAGATCAACGTCCATAGTGACGGTAGCACAACTGAATCCGGCGATACAGAAAGCATATGGAACAATGCCGCTCAACGGATGAAAGCAATCGCGCTTGAGACTATCGCTCAAGAGAAACGCCCTGGCGGATCACTCAACCCAAACACTCAACGTAACTAACTATCGACTGCCCCGACCGGGGCAGTCTCACAAGGATGTGAGATGGAAAGACAAACGTTTAATTGGTATCCAGATTACGAATCTGAAAAAAGCGTAAAACCGAATGTAACGGTACTTAATTTTGGTGATGACTACGAGCAGCGACAGGCTCAAGGTCTTAATCGTATTAAAGAAGAATGGTCGTTAACCTTTACCAGATCATACAACGAAATTAATGCAATCGATGACTTCCTGACTGAGCGAGCAGGCGTTGAGTCGTTCTATTGGGTTAATCCAAGAGGAAAACGGATTGTAGTTGTATGTGACAGTCATACGGTCAAGCGATATCAGGGGTACTGTGTCTTAACAGCTACATTCAGACAAGTATTTGAGGCTTAAGTATCTAGATAAGTAAGTACTAATTTACTATCATTGTGGCGCTGACAGGATGTTAGCGCCTACTTATTTCAAGGATGAAACAATGGGAATTAAAGCTGATATTCAGAGCTTATCTCCCTCTGCACTCATTGAGTTGTTCGTACTGGATATGTCGAACACAACTTCAGGGGGGAAGCTATTCTTCCACGCCGGAACAAACGAACTGATGCAACCGGTCGTCTGGCAAGGAGTGACATACGAGCCGTGGCCAATCAAAGCATCAGGCTTTGACAAAACTGGCCAGGGAACGTTGCCACGTCCAAAAATTCAGGTATCGAACTTTGCCGGAACTGTCTCTGCGGAAGTTCAGGCAAACGACGATCTTGTTGGCTGCCGCATTATTCGCAAGATGACGCTGGCTCGCTTCCTCGATGCCGTTAATTTTAAAGACGGCAACCCAACAGCAGATCCAAACCAACATTTCCCGGATGAAATGTGGTTTATCGAACAGAAAACTCTCGAAACTCATCAGGTTGTCGAGTTTGAATTGTCCAGTGTGTTCGATTTGATGGGGGTGCAACTGCCGTATCGTCAGATCATTAAAAACACCTGCCCGTGGAAATACCGAGGGCCAGAATGCGGCTATACCGGTCCATATTTCGACAAAAATAACCAGCAGACGTCTATGTCTGGTGCGGATTACTGCACAAAACGTTATGACGCCTGTAATGCGCGTCGGAATTATTTTGCCGACGGTGTGATCCATTTTGGCGGATTTATTGGAGCTACGCGGTATGGGTAATAAAGCAATCCCTGAGCTTGGCTCTGACGTTATGCAGCAAATCTATCTCTGCGCCATAAATCGCTACCCTAATGAAGCGTGTGGCTTTCTGGTTAGAACTAATGGCGACAAATATCGCTTTATGGAAGCGCGGAATGTTTCGGAGAACCCGCAGAACACTTTTGTAATGCACGTTGACGACATTATGGCGGCAGAGGATGCGGGTGATGTTATCGCAATCTGGCATTCACATACTGATGAATCAGCAGAAGCATCTGATGCCGATCGTGCAGGCTGCGAAGCGACGGAAGTTCCGTGGATGATTCTGGCTATTCGCAAGAATGTTGAGGGAGATGCCCCTTTCCATTTTAGCGAGATGAATGTGATCACACCTGATGGTTTCGAAATGCCATACCTGGGCAGACCGTATGTATTTGGCGTATTCGATTGCTGGATGTTGTGTCGGGACTATTTGAAGCGTGAGTTTAACGTCGAACTAAACCCGAATGCACACCTGCATATTCCATCGTGGTACACCGGCGATAACGACATTCTCGATCAGAACTACCGTAACGAGGGATTGGTGCGTCTTGCGCCCGGAACAGAGCCTCAACGTGGGGACATCTTCTTTATCCAATACGGGAAAATGCCCGACCACTGCGCGGTTTATATCGGCGATGGAATGATTCTTCATCACCAGATCGACCGCCTTAGTTGTCGTGCTTATTACGGCGGAATGTATCAGAAACATACGACGCATCACTTGCGTCACAGAGACTTGCTCAAGGGAGATGAGACGTGTCTGAGTTAGTTCATGTGCAGCTTGGCGGCCCTATGGCCAAACATTTTGGCCGCCACTGGCATCTAAAGGTGCGCAATACAAAACAGGCTCTGGATTTAATTGAGGCCAACAAGCCTGGGTTTAAAGCATGGATGAAGCGCAATATCAAAACCTATGACCGTTACCACATCCAGATCACCAATAAACAGGGCCACAAGTGGTCTGTTGACGAAAGTGAATATCAGATGATGGGGCAGTCTGACAACATTGCCAAAATCCGCATTACACCTGTTCCGCGAGGAAGCGGTGGATCTGCTTTTGGGTGGTTTCAGACGGTAGTAGGGGCCGCTTTGTTGGTTGTATCGGCGGTAGTGATGCCTGCTTTAGCACCTCTCGGTTTGTCACTGATGATGGGCGGCATATCACAAATCATATCGCCGCAAGCCACTAACGAAAGTGTGAGACAGGCAGATAACTCGAACTCTTATTATTTCGACGGCCCTCAAAATACAGAAAACCAGGGCAACCCAGTACAACTTATCTATGGCGAGGAAATTCTGGTTGGCTCACAGGTTGTGAGTTCTTCAATCACGATTGACCAGCTAATGTAAACAAGGATTTTTTGAACATGGAACAGTTCAAGAAGAAAAAGCTACCGCTGTTTATTGCCGGTGCGGGTGGTAAAAAAAGCAGCAAAAGCTCCAGCCGTACACCGGTTGAAGCCGACGATACCGTAAATTCTCGTGCAATGGCCGCTATCCTCGATCTTCTTGGGGAAGGGGTAATTGGCGGCTTAGTAAATGGCGCAAGATCTATTTTTATCGACGATCTGCCGATTGTAAATGAAGACGGTTCCTCCAACTTCAGCGGAATCACATGGGATTTTCGCGACGGTTCGCAAGACCAAACTCCAATGTCTGGCTTTGATTTCGTTGAAACGCCTAAATCCGTCAATATCCAGTTAAAAAAAACACATTATGTAACGGTTTCAATCGATAACGATGAAGCTGATCGGGTTCGTGTCATCATGAAGTTTCCTTCTTTGCGAAGCATAGATAAAAAAACTGGTGACACGAACGGTACAACCGTTGAGTACAAGTTCCAGATAGCAAATGGCGACTCAACATTTGTAGATGTGGTCGCGGAAGGTGAAAAAAGCGTTGGCATTAAGCTAACAGCAAAGAAGACCGGCGTTTATTACCGTAGCTACGAGCTGAAGCTGCCTAAGCCTGGACGCGCATACAAGGTTCGTGTAGTCCGTATTACCGATGATAACAGTAGCCAGTATCTCTATAACGATACATGGGTGGATTCAATCGGGGAAATTGTCGATACACCGATGAACTATCCAAACTCTGTTTTGGTTGGATTGAAGGTAAACTCTGAGCAATTCGGCAGCACCATGCCATCTCGCTCTTATCTGGTGCGTGGCCTAAAAATTCGAGTACCTTCAAACTATAACGAGTCCAGTAACACTTACGCTGGGGTATGGGATGGCACTTTTAAGCTGTTGTCTTCTTCGAACCCCGCGTGGATTCTCTTTGATTTGCTGACCAATGCTCGATATGGCCTTGGTCAGTATGTGTCGGAATCTATGATTGACCTTGGCCAGTTGTACCAGATTGGTCGATATTGTGACGAAGAGGTCGATGATGGCTTTGGTGGCAAAGAGAAACGCTTTGCAATCAATACGCAGATCACCAGTCGACAGGACGCATACCGACTAATTCAGGATATTGCTGGAGCATTCCGCGGCATGGTGTTTTGGGCTGGTGGGATGGTTAACATCATGCAGGATAGCCCATCAGATCCGGTAATGATGTTTACCAACTCTAACGTCAAAGATGGATTGTTTACCTATAAAGGTTCTGCGCGTAAAGATCGCCCATCCGTTGCGCTCGTAACCTACAACAACAAGGAGGACGGTTATAAGCAAAACATCGAGTACGTTGAAGATCAGGACGCAATGCGCCGTTATGGTGAGCGTAAGACAGAAGTCGTAGCATTTGGCTGTACAAGCCGAGGGCAGGCTCACCGAGTTGGTTTATGGCTTTTATATACCGCCAGAATGGAGTCGGATGTAATTACATTTACTGCCGGCTTAGACGCGTCATTTCTGATGCCTGGTGAAACCGTTCTGATTCAGAACAAATATCGCGCAGGCAAACGTAACTCAGGTCGAATTGTGGCGTTTACCAAAAACAGCGTCACACTCGATGCGCCTGTGTCGTTAGCCAAAGGCGGCTGCTTTATTCGAATACTGAATCAGGAAGGCAAAATCGTTGAACGCGATGTTCTTGAAACTGGCGAAAATATAACAAAAGTTACGTTTTCAAAAGCCCTGTCTTCGGCTGAAACGCCTGTTTTGAACGGCGTCTGGACTATTACAGAACCAGACCTCGAACCTATGCGCGTTCGCATCGTTAACATCGCGCAGGGGGAAACGCCGGGTAGCTTTGACATCACCGCTGTTGAGAACAATCCGTCTAAATATGAGGCGATCGACAATGGTGCAACGCTTATCCCGCAAAATACGACGGTATTGGACCCGACTTACTCCAAGCCGTCTAATTTGCAAATCACCGAAGGGACTTATCTCTCAAGCCCTGGCAACCTGTCAGTAAAACTGACTGCAACATGGGAAGGGAAATCTCCAGAGTATTGGATCAGTTGGCGACGTTCTGATGAAAACAATGTATCGAACTGGCAATCGGCGCGTGTAACCGAAGAGCAATACGAAATCGTTAATGTTGCGGAGAATGGACGCTACGACTTCCAGCTGTATGCGGTTTCATTCAACGGTAAAAAAACAGAGATTATCAGTACCGTTTATCAGGTGCTGGGCACAATGACACCGCCAGATGCCCCAACGTCATTAACGGCCGTTGGAGACTATCGTAATGTGATACTGAATTGGGTTAATCCAGATTCGGTAGACCTTGATCACATTAATGTTTACGCGTCCCAGACCAATAATCTGGATACGGCGAAACTGATCGCAGAGTCTGCAAGCACCACCTTTACACATGCTGGTCTTGGGGATAGCGAAACGTGGTATTACTGGGTTCGAGCATCGAACAAGCGAGGTATGTTAAGTCCTCCGAACTCAAACTTGGGTACAGAGGCGACAACTCGCGATGTACTGTCGTTCCTGACTGGCAAAATTACATCTTCCGAGCTTGGTCAGGCTCTGCTTGAGGACATCAACAGCAAAGCCTCTCAAGAAGCCGTTGACGAGTTAAATGAGCATATCAACCAGAGCGTCGAATCTTTGGAGGGGGCGGTAAACGACGTTAAGGAAGATATAGCTGAATTAGATAAGCAGTTCAGCGATAACCTCGCGGATTTTGAAATAAAATTCAACGAGCGTAGCGATGCTTTGGAGAACGCACAAACCGAGCTTAAAGGTGAGGTTTCGGCAACGATCGACAAGGTCAATGAAGCGTTTGAAAAAATTGATGCTACTGATGCTGCAATTGTTGAAATCGAAAATACCGTATCTGAACACGATAAAGCTCTCGCTAATACAGTCGAGGCAATAAAGGCTGCAAGAGATGAAGCGGCGGCTCTTATTGCTAAGGAAAGCGAGGCTCGTGTTGAAGGCGATGCTGCAAACGCTAAACAACTGGAAGTGTTGCAGTCAACGGTAGAGGAAAGCTCCGCTGCCGTTGAAGAAATGAAAAAGACGGTTGCAGAGGTCGATCGTGCAAGTGCAGAACTGACTACGAACATTGAGGCGTTAGCCAAAACAAATATTGACCTGGCTCTTCGTCAAGATGAAGACCAGCACAAGCAGATGGTCAATAACGCGAAGATCGCAACAACACAGAAAACCTTTGCTGATGATATGTCTGCAATGGCTACGAAGGTTGAAGAAATTCGCGTAGAAATTGGCGAAGACATTAAGGCCAGTATTCTGGAAGAGTCCACCGCGCGTGCCGATGGCGATGAAGCGTTAGCAAAGCGTGTCACTCAGCTGCAATCTAAGTTTGAAGGAGATATCAGCGCGGCGATTAGTACAGAACAGGAGGCTCGTACATCTGCCGATGAAGCTTTGACGAAACAAATAACTCAGCTTGAGTCGAAAGTAAGCAACGATATTGTCGCAGCCATTAAGGAAGAGCAAGAAGCCCGAGCAACGGAAGATTCGGCTCTGGCAAGCCAGATCACCCAACTTCAGGCAAAAGTTGATGATGATATTTCTGCTGCAATACGCAGTGAGCAGGAGGCTCGTGCGAGCGGAGACTCTGCGTTAGCTAAACAAATAAACCAGCTTCAAGCAAAGGTTGACGGTGATATATCCGCCGCCATCACTCAGGAGCAGGAGGCCAGAGCAAGTGCTGACGAGGCGCTCTCACGAGAAATTAACAGCCTGCGAGCACAGACCGGAACTGATATTGCCGCAGCGGTTGCTGTAGAGACAAAGGCAAGGACTGATGCCGATAGTGCATTGTCCACTCAGATTACGTCTCTTACAGCAAAAGCTAATGATCTCGAGGCATCTCTTGCCAGAGAAACAACGGCTCGTGCAGATGGTGATACCGCTTTAACAAAAGAGGTTTCAAGTTTAAAAGCACAGACTGCGAAAGATATTAGTGCGGCCGTTGCAGTTGAAACGCAGGCTCGAACTGATGCTGACTCGGCGTTGTCATCTCAGATCACCAAGCTGACCTCTCAATACAAAGAGGATATTAAAGCGGCTGTAGCAACCGAAACGAAAACGCGTACAGAGCAAGATGCTGCATTGGCGACTCAAATCACAAACTTAGAGTCTCAAACGGCAGCCAACATTTCCGCGGCGGTAACAACTGAAACGACAGCGAGAACGCAGGCAGATAATGCTCTGAGTGGGCGAATCGATACTCTGAAAGCAGAGGTGGATGGAAATACCGCGATAATTCAACAGCAGGCAACAGCTATTGCTGATACCAACAAAAAAGTATCAACCGCGTGGACGTTGAAAATGGAGACTTCAACGAGCGGAGGGCAGAAGTATGTTGCCGGTATTGCGCTTGGTATTGACACCACTGGGCTATCTCAGTTTTTGGTTCAGGCGGACAGGTTTGGTTTGGTCAACTCTGTTAACGGGAAGATCACAACGCCATTTGTTATCGAAAACAGTATCGCCTATATGAATGGAGCGTATATCAAGGATGGCACAATCACCAATGCAAAAGTAGGCGATCTGCAATCTACCAATTTTGTTAGCGGTAGATCTGGATGGCGGTTCGGCAAAAATGGAACGCTTGAGATCAACGGTAATAGCGGCGGCAATGGGCGATTGGTTATAAATGGTCAGCGGATTGACGTTTATGACGATAACAACGTCCTACGAGTAAGAATTGGCCGTCTGTGATGGTGGAAAAAAATTTTTATATCGGTAAAAATAGGTAAGTATTTACCTAATGGCGGGCAAGGATAGCCCGCCAAATCAAGGAGCATATTCAACATGTGGTACAGGGAAGGTACTATCACATTTACACAGGGTAGCAATACTCTGGTTGGGGCAGGGACAGCCTGGAACGTAACAGCTAATGGTGTGTTGCCGGGGATGATCGTCATTGGCCCCGACAATAAGCTGTATGAGATCAAGCGCGTAACCAGTGATACGAACATTGTTCTCTCAGAACCTTATACCGGCGAAACTCAGTCTGAAGTTCCGTGCCGAATCATTACGACCTATGAAGGCGACTTAACACAGTTTAGCGCGCGCTTTACTGCGCTAATGTCGCGTATGTCGGCTGATTCCAAGTCCATGCGCAGTTGGTTGACTGCGCTGGATGAGGTGACAATCGAGCGTGAAGACGGTACAGAAGTGACCGTTAAGCCGCTAATGCAGATCGTCAACGAGCACAACGAAAACGTTGAGTGGTATAAAAATAACACTGACGCGATTGATGCTGCTGGCGACAAAGCTCGTGAGGCGGCGGCCAGTGCTGCCGCAGCAGCAGAAAGCGCCAATACCGCTGGAGAAAAAGCCTCTCAAGCGTCTCAAAGTGCATCCGCTGCGGCATCCTCACAAAGTGCCGCAAGTGCGAGTGCAACTGCTGCGAAAAAATCTGAAACGAATGCCGCAGCGTCACAACAATCAGCAGCCACTTCTGCATCCACCGCGACCACGAAAGCGTCAGAAGCTGCCACCTCAGCCCGGGATGCGGCGGCCTCAAAAGAGGCAGCGAAATCATCAGAAACGAACGCATCCTTGAGCGCCAGTAGCGCAGCTTCCTCGGCAACGGCGGCAGGAAATTCCGCGAAGGCGGCAAAAACGTCCGAGACGAACGCCAGGTCTTCTGAGACGGCAGCGGGACAGAGCGCCTCAGCTGCGGCAGGCTCAAAAACAGCGGCTGCGTCGTCTGCCAGTGCCGCGTCAACAAGTGCCGGGCAGGCCTCAGCCAGTGCCACCGCCGCCGGAAAATCGGCAGAAAGCGCCGCATCATCCGCTTCAACAGCCACAACGAAGGCTGGCGAAGCCACTGAACAGGCCAGCTCAGCAGCGAGGTCTGCTTCCGCAGCGAAGACATCCGAAACGAACGCGAAAGCGTCGGAAACCAGCGCAGAATCCTCAAAAACGGCTGCCGCATCGTCCGCCAGTTCGGCGGCGTCATCGGCATCATCTGCGTCTGCTTCAAAAGATGAGGCGACCAGACAGGCGTCAGCAGCGAAGGGCAGTGCCACGACGGCATCCACGAAAGCAACAGAGGCGGCAGGCAGTGCGACGGCAGCATCTCAGAGCAAAACTGCTGCTGAATCCGCTGCGACCCGTGCGGAAGCTGCTGCTGATCGTGCTGAAGAGATTGCCGGTGCAGTTGCGATGGAAGACGCAAGCCTTACAACTAAAGGTGTTGTGAAACTTAGCAGTGCTGTCGACAGCACCAGTGAATCGCTGGCCGCAACGCCAAAAGCAGTTAAAGCAGCCAATGACAATGCGAATAGCAGGGTGCCATCTAACCGAAAAGTTAACGGTAAAGCACTGACTGCGGATATCACATTAACGCCGAAAGATATTGGTACTTTAAATTCAGTAACGATGTCTTTCTCTGGCGGGGCTGGGTGGTTCAAACTGGCTACGGTTACCATGCCACAAGCGAGTTCCATCGTTTACATCGCATTGATTGGTGGCGCTGGTTACAACGTCGGCTCCCCACATCAGGCAGGCATTTCAGAACTGGTTCTACGAGCAGGCAATGGAAACCCCAAAGGGATTACAGGTGCTTTGTGGAAGCGTACAGCTGTCGGATTAACGAATTTCGCCTGGATCAACACATCCGGCGATACATATGATATTTACGTTGAGATTGGCAATTATGCGACGAGTGTAAATATCCATTGGGATTGTACTGCAAATGCGACAGTTTCTATTTATACATCGCCAACATATTCAGCGAGTAAGCCTTCCAGCGTTACCGATGGTGTTGTTTATACGATGTATAGCACACATCAGAAACCGACGCCGTTAGATATTGGTGCACTGCCAACAACCGGAGGAACAGTTTCAGGTCCGTTGTCTGTTACTGGTGGGATCACCGGAACATTAAATGGTAATGCAAGTACAGCAACGAAATTGCAGACGGCAAGATCTATCGGTGGAGTTGGTTTCGACGGTTCTGCAAATATCAACCTTCCAGGTGTAAATACTACGGGTAATCAGAACACCACTGGTAATGCTGCAACTGCTACAAAACTTCAGACGGCAAGAACTATCGGCGGCGTGAGCTTTGATGGTACTGCGAATATTAATTTGCCAGGTGTTAATACGACTGGTAATCAGAATACAACGGGCAACGCGGCTACTGCTACGAAGTTGCAGACTGCGCGTACTATTAATGGGGTGTCGTTTGACGGCTCGGCAAATATTTCCTTGTCGCCAGCAAATATAGGTTGCCCGGCATCTCCTACTGGTTGGTTAACTACAGGAAGTAATGGCGGAGCAATAACAACAGCACAGTTAGTGACGTTATTGCAAAATAATGGAGCATTTAACACAAAGTCATGGATTGCTCGATGTGCGTGGGCCTATGCCAATAGTGCAACCATACCAAATAGTGAAACTGGTTGTGGCGTTATTCCATTGGCAGGAGCTGTTATAGAGGTATTTAATAACGGTAGTAGCTCAAACAATTATACGATCCGTATAACAACGGCCACAACGACGAGTGTCTCTGGTGCTCTCACTAATGCGGAGTTTATCTATGTATTTAATGGCACAGATTATTCTCCAGGATGGCGAAGAGTATATAACACGAAAAACAAACCAACAGCCTCTGATGTCGGTGCATTACCTCTTACCGGTGGTACATTATCTGGAGGTTTGACATCTTCTGGCGAGATCATTTCAAAATATGCAAATGGTTTCCGCATTGCTTACGGTAGCTTTGGGTTCTTTATCCGTAATGATGGATCGAACACATATTTCATGCTAACAGCATCAGGAGACACATTAGGTTCATGGAACGGTTTGCGACCTATTACAATTAATAATACCAGCGGTGCTGTATCAATTGGTAATGGACTAAATGTGACTGGTGGCGTAAATGGTAGTTTGAACGGTAATGCTTCAACAGCTACGAAGTTGCAAACAGCGAGAAACATCAATGGTGTTAAGTTTGATGGCTCAGGCGATATCAACATTAATACATTGGTATCTCGTGGCCGAGTTACGGCGTTAAGCGGTTCTGCTCAAGGTACTGCTGGCATTCAAATGTACGAGGCGTACAGCAATAGCTACCCGACCACGTATGGCAACGTATTGCACATGAAAGGTGCGAGTGCTGCTGGTGAGGGCGAGTTGCTTATTGGCTGGAGTGGTACGAGCGGTGCACATGCGCCGGTTTTCATTCGCTCCCGAAGAGATACCACTGATGCGGCATGGTCAGCGTGGGCGCAGGTATATACCGCTAAGGATTCAATACCTGGTGTGAATACAACCGGTAATCAGAACACTACTGGTAATGCTGCCACCGCCACAAAATTGCAGACAGCAAGGAAAATTGCTGGTGTGGCGTTTGATGGCTCTGCCGATATTACTTTGACTGCGGCTAACCTTAATGCCTATACGAAAACAGAGGTAACAAACCTTCTAAGTTCCTATGTGAAGAGCAGTGCTCTTCCAAGTATGACTGTGCGAACTTCCTCTGTTTCAGGTGGGGATATGGGCATGAGTTTGTCCACATTCATTAGCCACCTAAAATCAAATGGGGCGTTTAGCAAAAGTTATTGGATTGGCTTTGGCGATGCTATGGGATTCAATGCTGGCAGTATCAACAATATAACGGGATTTGGTGCTGTAGAATTAGCAGAATCTATAATCGAAGTTTTTAATCTACCTAACGGTGATTATACAATTCGTTTAACAACGTCACATAAAGCTGACTACGGTGGAGTTACAAACGCAATCCTCGTTTATCACTACCGTAGTAATAGAAGTCCGTCAGGTCAATGGCTGAAATTTGCAGGTACTGTTGGGGCAACAAGTAACTGATTTAGACATTATTTATATGGCTGTGAGGTTTAAAATGCGATCTCACAGCCGCAATCATAGGGATATATTAGTGAGTTACTAGATACGAATTTGAACAGTCGTTAAACGGTATATGCATAGGTAGGTAAGTATATACCTATAATTGAAAGGAGAAGTGTGATATAAATCCGCCATCCCGATTTGACTTTTCATGGAGGAAAACATGTCGAACGAGATGGCGGGCGTTACAACAGAGCAAGTTGAGCGTATTGCCGCGATCGTTGCTCGGGAGGTTGTTGGCAAATTAGGTAAAGAGCTACGTGAAGAAATTGGCCAGGAGGTCAATGATCAGCTGAAAACCTACTTTGGTGATATGACCCCGGCGCAACATAGTATTCAACACTCCAATCTGGACAAACTCCTTAACCGGTTAGATTCCATCTCAAGTGGGTTCTTTGGCGGCATTGTTTCTAAAATAACGTCGTTCATTATTACCGCACTGCTTTTGGGGTTAGCCGCGTATGGCGTAAAAAGTGGACTGCAATAACAGGAGATCAAGGATGAAGACTCCGAGAGGCATTCGTAATAATAACCCCGGTAATCTTGATAAAGGATCACCGTGGCAAGGTCTGGTTGCGAATCCAGACGAACCGCGCTTTTGCACGTTTAAAGACCCTGTTTGGGGGATTCGTGCGCTGGCGGTGACTCTAATTACCTACCACGATAAACGTCGCGCAAAAGACGGCACAAGTATCGATACCATTCGTGAAGTTATTGAACGCTGGGCACCGCCGAATGAAAACAATACTGACGCCTACATTAATGAGGTGTCTAAAGCCGTTGGTGTAACCGCAGACATGATCATCGATCTGCATGATTACGACATCCTTCGACCTTTGGTTGAGGCAATCATTCGCCACGAGAATGGCCGAGGCCCGCTAAAAACGCTGAACACCTGGTATGCGGCAGAAGTTATTGAGGAAGGTCTGCGTCGAGCTGGCGTTGTTAAGCCGGTGAAAACCGTGAAGGCTGTTCCTGTAACTAAAGAAACCGCAGGCGCAACTGTTACAGCAGGTATTGGTCTGGCGCAGCTGGCCGATGTTATGCCGCAGGTTTCCGCTGCTATGGATAAAGCACAAGGTCATATCTCTAGCGGGGATACAGTACGCATCATCTTCGGTATTGCCACTATTGTTGTGGCAGGATTCATTGCCTGGTCGCAGGTAAGAAAACACCAGAAAGGGATGGTCTAATATGCTAGGCAGCCTGATGACAAAGCTAAAAGTTGCTTTGATTACGCTGGCTGCCGTTCTTTTCGTTCTTGTCGGCGCTTACACGATGGGCGGGAATGCGGCGCGACGAGCAATGGAAGAGAAGGCAAAACAGGAAGACAGAAAACGACTTCAAAACACAGTGAAAGTGGTGAATGAGACGAGCAGTAAAATACGTCAGAAAGATGCTTCTGCCGTTCATCGTGAGTTGTATGATAAGTGGGTGCGTCATTAAACCACAAACAGCCAGCGTGTTGTTCTGCGATGGGGCTGAGCCTATCTATATCAGCAATAATGATGTAATGACTGAAGAAACCGAACGCCAAATCCTTTTTCACAATACGATGGGAGAGAGGGTTTGTGGTTGGTGATGTCGAAGTTCCCCTCAAATGAGGGGAACACATTATTCTTCGAACAATTTTTCGATAGATTTTGTAGGATAGAACAAAGAACGCTCGTTGTTACCAACCAGCTGGATAAAGCCTAAACTTTTATAAAACGCCTTGGCTTTGTCATTTAACGCCTCAACGAAAAGTCCATGAATGCCTACAGCAAGAGATGCATTGTACACAACGCGCATTGCATGTGTTACAAGCATTGAGCCAAATCCTTGACCTTGAAGGGACTTGTCCAAAGCCAGCCTACCCAAAGTAACACTTGGAACATTCCGATAAGGAACCTTCTTTTGTTTGCTTCTTGAAGGTAAGGACTCCTTTTCAAAACAACTACCTGACAAAGTGTAATATCCTAACACTTTTGGCCTTTCTTCTTGAGTGCAAAGCACATAAGCACGAAGAATTTTTCCCTCATGCTGCCTTTTTAAGTGGTTGGCTAAAAAGGCGTTTAGTGACTCTTCGCCGCAATCAAAACCGTTTAGATCATAATCTTTCTCTCCAGAGAAAATCTCTATCGTTGTATTGCTCACGAGTAAACTACTCCATGCTTTTCAGACGATCAGCAGCTCGTTTCAGCTTGTCGTTCGGTGCCGGAGGATTGCTTATAGCGTCCATAACCAGATTCCAGGATTCTTCATTCAGAACTAGTCTACGGTGTTGCTCTATAACTTTCACGGCACGTTCAGATGCACTGCTAACCATAAACTGAGTAATGCTCTGGTTAGACATTGCGGCAGCTTCCTCGATGATGCTTTTATCGTCATCGGTTAATCTCAAATCGATGCGCTGCTTTTTTAGTGCTGACATGTATTCCTCCTGATGGCCGTGATGTAGGAAGGCCATCAATCTCCTCTGTTCAAACTGAGTTTTCGACTCAAAAATTACTTTAAAAGGCTATAGCCCATTACGTGTGCATTATCAAATTGTGTACGGCATATCACCGTACTTGTAATATAGAGGTCATTGTTACTTTTTTCAACAGACAAATACAAGCTATGATTGCCAATTGTTAATCACAACCTACCATTTAACCTTTACACCGCAGCCGTAGGCATTTAGGCTATATCACATATAAGAAAACAAGTTGTTTCAGACGATAATTATATACGCAAAGGGAACTCTCCAATGACCAAGATCTTTGTGGTTGGCGGCACAAAGGGCGGGCCTGGCAAATCCACCGTTGCCCAGCAAATTGCCGTTTGCCTGAAAGTCAAAAAGAAGAAGAAGGTTTATATTACCGATATAGATATTCAGCGCACGACAACGAGCTGGTGTGAAGACCGTCGACAGAACGAAGACCTTGAGCTGATTCCTTTTGCATACGTTCAGGATGACATCATTAAGCACCTAAAATCGCTTCAGGGTAGAGCTGAGTTTGTAGTGGTAGATGCTGGTGGCTTCGACTCCGAAATTCAGCGACAAGCGATGCTGATGGCTGACGTTATCATTATCCCGCTGCGTCCTAAGCGTCGTGATTTGAAATCTTTACGTGACATCGATCCTATTATCGACAATGTTCGCAATGTAAACGATAAAGTGAAGGTCCGCGCGGTCATGAACCAGTGCCCGGCTTTGCCATCACAAGTGTCTCGCATTCTGGCGGCTAAAGAGATTGTTGAGACGTTTGGAATCGAGTCTGCGCCAGTCAATCTATATAACCGCAACGTCTATGATGATGCGGAAGAGTCTGGTCGTTCTATCTTTGAAATGACCGGTAGCGAGCGCGACAAAAAGGCGGAAGCCGAGTTTGAAGAATTTGTAGATTATCTGTTGAGTCTGGAGGAAGAAGAATAATGTCCATGAAAATGGGTGACCTAGCAAAGCGCAAAGAGCCTGATGCACCGGCTAAGAACACAACTCCTTTGCGCCAACCAGTCAGACCACAGGGACGCCCGACTCGTGGCAAAGAGAAAATTAAAAGCCGCACAATGTCACTGGAGGACGAATACTTCGAACTGCTGGAGATGATGAAGTTCATCCCTCGCTTCGAGAAGTTCACTCGTTCTGACGTGATTCGAGCAGCCATTTTCCATCTGGCAGAGAAGTCACCGCAGGAAATCGAGGACATCGTGAAATTGAATGAGGCGATCACCGCTGCCGATGTCACGATGCGTACCGATGAAATCAAACGAGAGTTGATGAAGAAAGGTTAAAAATCATGCATTGGCGCGTACATTGCGCCAATGCATAACTACAGTGTCAGCTTTATGCCGCGCTAACACTATGTTCAGTCCTAACCACCCCAACCTTCACAAAAGGGCTACCGTAGCTTGGTGGCTTCTTGATTAATTTGCCTACATACAGTTTTCTAATATGCTCATCGGCTATTCTGCCAACAAATTCATAACGTTTTGTGTCGGGGCCAAGAGCTATATCCCTTGTAAAGTACTGCTGAGAACCGGCTTTGACCCAGCATTCAATCTGATAAACTTCCATTATTAGCCCACCATATGTAGCGTAGGCATATTTGAGATTCTCGTCTCTTGGAACCTTTGCCCATACGCCACGCGTAGCTTCATATAATGCCAGAGCGGACATTCCTGACTTGTAGGTGCTGTTTAGCAGGAAGGCAAGACCGGCGTGCTCAGGAGCAATTTCAGTTTCCTCTTGCAGCACTAAGTGATGGTAGGCGTCCAGTGATATTCTGCCCATCATGGAACCACTTCCTCGTACCTTATTCGTAAGCTCTCCGACCCCCATAAGGTCGATGCATGTCGCCTCAACAAGTTTGGCTGTGGTTTCATCCATACCATGACGAAGAATATCTATGCCTAATTTTTTATTAGCCAAAAGTTCTTTGATCCGCATGGATTTGGGAGAGTCATCGGGATACTTGATGTGATCGAGACAACGAGTCGATTTGCCTTTTCCTATGTAAAACGGTCTTTTCATCTTGTCTTCTGTATCATAGAGACAGTAAACATAGTATTTAGCCTTATCCAATGATCTCGCGTATACCGATAAATCGTCCATTATTGCATCTCTTAGCTACTGACTAATGCGTTCTATTTTACACATAAGTTTTTAATCAATTTAACAGGCTCAAAGTGTAGAGCTTCTGGGCGTCTAAGACGACAAGTTATGCCTGCTTCTGTATATATAAATAATAAGTAACTTATTAAATATATACGGAAGCAGGTCTTTTAAAAGACACCACCAGAACAACTCCCTTCCGTTTCCACTTCCAAAAACTGCCACCAGTCGCTATCATCCGCTCATTGTGATAAGTAAGTAACTACCTACCAGGTGAGCCACATGAGCCAAATCTTTTTCGATACCATCGACAACGACCAGTACGACTTCATGACAGAGTGGAATACCGCTGTTATGGACAAGTGGGTCGCTGAAAACATTGGTTTGTCGCGCTGTAAAGACGAGGCTGAACTCTTCGAGACGAAGTGGTTTGATTACCGCGACATGCATCCTCTCATGGCCACCTGTCTTTTTACGGAGGCATACAAACGTCAGTACTCAAATATCATGCTGACGCACGGTCGCGAACACTTTGAAACAGCTCCGTTCACCACCGGGTTAAAACGCCTGCCTTATCAGGAGTTGTCGACTGCCAATAAAACGTCGCTATGGAAAGCACGCCAGTTTGCTGACCGCTATTGCTGCTCATACGACTACTTTATCTCCACCGTTCTTTCCGCAGCTGCACGACGTCTGTGGGACAAGCTGCCTCGCCCACAGCATTTGTGGCAGCCAGAACTGATTGAGATATTTGAAGAGAAATTAGCCAGACGCGCAACAACCCGTCTGGATGACTCTCTGGTTAGCTTTAAGCATATAGGAGACATGCAGTTCAACCCGATTCAGGAAAGCTATTTTGAGTGGATTCTGGAGCGTTTGCGCACCATCCCTCGCAGCAAGCGCATACGCGCAATTTTCTCCGCTATCTGGCTAATGGAAATCGTTCCAGAGCGCCTTATTTCCGACCACTTTCCAGAAGAACTGGAAGAAGCACGGCGGTTTATTGATCCCCTATCTAATTAACTAATACTAGAAAACAATTTGTTTAAAAAACAAAGGAAAGCACATGACCGAACTTTGCCATACAGGACGCGGGCTGTCCGAAGAGTTTGATGAAGATTTCCAGAACAGACTGACGGCATATTTTTGTCGTGATCACGAGTTTCTTACTCGTGCGGGAGATCTGGTTGTGCCTAGCCAATTTGCCAATGCGGCCAATGCCATATTGGTTAATATGGTTTCGGGCTATTACCGTATGTACAAGAGCGCGCCCTCTTCATCTGCAATTCTGGATATGCTTAAGCGTGCGAAACGCGATAAGACTATCCGTGAGGAACTATTCGCCGATGTTGTTGCTGCGTTTAAGCGCATTCTTGCAGAAAAATTGTCCGATACCTCGTACATGGTTGACCAGGTATCAACCTTCGCAAAAAGTGTAGCGTTTGATGATGCTCTGATTAAGGCTGCTGAACTGAAAGAGAAAGGCGACTTTCAGGGGGCGATGGCAATCATGGCCAAGGTTCAGCAGATTGGATCGAACGAAGCGACCGGAATCTATGACTACTACACCTCCGCAAGTGAGCGATTGAAAGCGCGTGAATATGAGGCTTCAGAGGAGTATGTACCAAACAGTATTACAACTGGACTCCCTCTTCTCGATAGGTTGCTGTACCAAAAAGGCTGGGCAAAGCGCGAAATGGTGCTCTTCATGGGGTTCGCTAAATCCGGTAAATCGACCGCAATGGGTGAGTTTTCCATAAACGCAACACTTGCTGGCTACAATGTTCTGTATCTCTCGCTGGAGGTTCACACCACCATTTTATCCGACCGTTTTGATGCAAGATTGTCGGAGACAGAAATGTCCAAGTTGGTGGAACGGCGCGATGAAGTTCATCGTAAGTTGGCAGAGTTGGGAGCCACTAAGGGGATTGGTAGTTTGTGGGTTGTTGAGCGTCCGTCAGGAAGTATGTCACCGGCAGATCTGGACCGTATGCTTAACAGTATGAAAGCCAATGGCATGGTGCCTGACATGGTTGTTGTCGACTACGCAGATTTGATGCGTGCCAGTTATGACCTTCGTGATGATCGCGCCAATATTCGTAGTATCTACACCGATTTACGTGCTCTTTATGACAAGCATAACGTTGCTGGGATCACGGCATCGCAGACAAACCGTGAAGGTGGCGCGTCAGAAGTTGCCACAATGATGCACGCCGCCGATAACATCGAAAAAGTACGTATTGCTGACCTGGTAATAACGATCAACAAAACCGAAGAAGAAGAAGCGAAAGGAGAGGCTCGTCTCTACTTTGCTGGTTCACGTAACCAGCAGGGAGGGATCAGCATTCGCGTTAAACAAAACCTCGAACAAATGCGCTTCATTGAGCGAATCTTAGACGTTACCTAAAAAATAAGCGTGGAGAACACCTCCACGCTTGATTCATTGGTGAAACAACTTTTCTTTTGCCAAACCACAAAAGAAAAACACATGAGCCTTTATGTTATATCAACATTTAGGTTGGTCACAATATTGCCTGTTAAAAGTGGAATTATCGTGAGCGAGCTGAAAGAGCTAATTACCGAATTAGATTTTGAACAATGGTTGGATACTGAAGGTATCGTTTATCGACGTGGAGGCGTGAGTACTCGCGGTCGTGAAGTGAATATCAAGGAGTGTCCGGTATGCGGCAGCTCCAACTGGAAGGTATATTTCAATCTGACCAGTGGCGTCGGTAAATGCTTCGCTGGTGATCATCCCGAAGAGATTCAGTTCAATAAGCTGGTCTTCCTCAAGCACTACAGCGGCAAATCACGACGACAGTTCGAGGAATATGTGCAGAACGCCCTTCTTTCCCAGGGGTGGGCACCAAAGAAAGAAGAGCTAGTGCTTGCAAGCACAGTCGAGTTAGAGGGGCCAGTTGCACTCCCTCGTCATTACGAGCTTCCTATAGATGGCCGTCTTCCAGACTATCTGGTTGAACGAAACATATCGCCTGAAATGGCAAAGTATTTTGACCTACGATACTGCGTCGAAGGCAAGCACGCCTATGTAGATCCGTATACAGATCAGGTTAAAGGACAGATATTCGATATGCGAATACTGATACCGGTTTACGATCTGGATGGGGTAATGAAGACATTTCAGGGACGAGACATTACCGGTACAGCAGAACGCCGCTACCTCTTTCCTATGCAACTTCCAGCTTCAGGTAAGTTTCTCTACAACGGCCATAATGCAGTCGGCAAACAGACTGTAGTTGTCTGTGAGGGGGCGTTCGATGTTATGGGGGTTAAACGAGCTATTTTTGACGAAGAAACATTACGTGATTACGTGGAACCAATAGGAACGTTCGGGATGCATCTATCTGGTAACACCACTCAGGATGCAGAAGATCAGTTAGGCGCGTTCCTGACGCTCAAGGCGCGTGGGTTACGTAATGTGATCATGATGTGGGATAGTGAAAAGCAAGCTATACGCAACACTATGGCCGCAGCCAGGCGACTGACCAGTATCGGTCTTAATGTCAAAGTTGCGTGTTTGGGTGAGGAAGGACTCGACCCGGGCGGTGCAACGCCAGAACAAATTATCAAAGCCTATTATCGGGCAAAACCGTATACCAAACAGTTGGAGTTGCAAAGCAAGGTTTTGGGCATTAAGGCGCTATCGTAACAAGTGCATCTAAAATAAGTAGATGATTACTTATCTTTCTGTAAGAATACTTTCATCTGTTAGCTAGGAGTTGGTATGAAAGACGAAATTCAGAAATTAGCCTGCGACATCATTGATAAAACTGGTTTAGAAATCAGCGAGAGCAATCGACTAGACATCATTGAAAAAGCGGTAAAAACAGCAATGGATCATATCGCCACTCGTTTGGTTGAGATCCCGCTACCAGGGCTACCTTATCTGAAAGTTGAGTTACACGTATGGGGTGAACCTTCTTGTGCACGGCGTTCTGCATTAGTTGTTTTTATTAGCAAAGAAAACCCGCTCAGTCTTAAAGTGCAGGTTGGTGCATGGATGGATGGCAAAGTGATCTACACAAATACCGTTTTTTGTGCGCCAAACGACAGTATTATTGAAGAGGCTATTCAGGAATCACTTCTAACTATGCATAGCTTAGTTTTGCTGGAAGACAAGCAAAACTACGAAGAGTACTTACGGTCGATAAAAGGTGAGAGAACATTGTCACTTAAAGCCGATTTCGTTACCCCGACAAACCTGTTGGAAGTCTTGCTTAATAAAGGGGCTAATGATGCCGTAAATGTAATCAGAGAGAGTGAGTATGCGTCTCTTTGCGACATGTGCAAAAGCCAGTTGGATCTGGTGCATATCGTTATTGATGCTGGGAAGGCATGTGATGGCGTAATGGCGGAATTTGCTGGGAAGATGGTCAGGATTGCTAACGAATTACCGATGATAGAGCAAGAGGCTAAATCATACGCCACCAATCATGTCACAGAGCTTCTTGTCCCCTATCGCTTAGAAAGCAATCAGCGCAAGATGGTTAGCTGGGGAAGTTGGTAATCTCTCCGTGCGTCGTTTTTACGCAAATAACGATAGGTAAGTACAAGATTATTTATGGCGGTAGTTGTGAAAGCTGATTTGTCAAAAATCCCCTCTATTTCAGGAAATAATGGTTATTCACTTCGTTGTGAGGAAGTAAAGATAAACGGTGAGTCGGCATATTGCAGCTACTCCGTTTGCCAGCACACCATTCTTGCCTTCAAAGAAAACCGTCTTCCTCGAACTTCATTCCAGTCGTGCGCAACCGCTATCAAAGCAGGCAAATGCAAGGCGTTAAAAATGATGGTTGAAGAGATTCGTAAAGGAGAATCTCTGTATTTCGAAGATATGACCGCGCTCATTAAGGAGGTTGAAGAACGGAATAAACAAGCCAGAACTATAAAACGAAAACGTGACAGTGTAACGATTAGTAGCATGGTTAAGAAGAGCGCCACATCACAAACAGCGATCACTGACGTGTATGCGGCGTTGCTTGAAGAAACAACAAAAGAAACACATGAGCAAATCGATCAACATATGGAGGCAAAACAACAATGAAAAAGTTGATCGCACTTAAGCATAAGCTGGACGAAATGAAAGCTATGGGAACCAATGCAAAAAAAGAGGCATTGGCCAACATGGATGACTTCGAGCAAAGCATGGTTTCATTGATGCTCAACCCTTTCATCCGTTTTGGGGTAAAGAAATACAAAGTGGCAGAGCCGCTTAGTGAGTCCGTCCCAAGTGACGAAAAAGCCATTGATATACTGAATAAGCTGGCCTCTCGCGAGCTGACGGGGAACGCAGCAATAGCTGCTGTTGAGTCTATCGTGGCGTCAATGTGCGCCGATGGGCAGGACGTGTTCCGTCGTTTCCTCTTAAAAGATCCGAAAGCTGGCGTTGGGATTAGCCTATGCAACAAGGTTTTTGAAAATCCCATTCCGAAATTTGAGGTGCAGCTGGCGTCACCGTATAAAGAAAAAGGCGACAAATACCCCTTCAAGCCAAATCCTAAAGCCAAATGGCCGATGATTGGCAGCCTTAAGCTCGATGGTTTGCGAGTAATTTGTGAGGTTATTGTTGACGAGGAAGAGGTTAACTTCCTTTCTCGTACTGGTAATCCAATCACGTCTCTCGATCACCTAAAGCCAGCAATGCTCGAATTAGGCAAACTCTCAGGCCACAAACACATCTTCTTCGATGGTGAAGGAACAGCCGGTTCATTTAACCAGTCCGTATCTGCATTGCGCAAAAAGAACGTGCAGGCAATTGGCGCTATTTATCATGTTTTCGACTTCTTCCTACCGGAATGGCGGGCACAGGCTAAATCCAAAGAGTATGCAAAGACAGGTATGAAGCTGAAAGAGCGCCTGGCTATTCTCGTGGCGTTGTTCAAAAACGATCGCAGTGAAGGCTACACACAAGACATTCACCTGCATCCGTTCTATATCATCCATAGCCACGAAGACTTCATCGAACGCTTCATGAAACGCCTGGACGATAACGAAGAAGGGGAGATGGGCAAAGATCCGAACTCTGTTTACGAGTTTAAACGTACCCGCAGCTGGTGGAAGTTAAAAGACGAAGATTCAGAAGATGGTGAAATTATCGATTTTGAGCCGGGCGATCCGGACTCTGGTTTTGCCAACACGCTTGGAAAAATTGTTATTCGTCTTGAAAACGGCGTCATCGTTCGTGCGAGCGGTATTAAGCATAAATATCTGGACGAAATCTGGAACAACAAAGAGAAGTACCGTGGTCGTATTGTTGAGGTTCATTGTCACGAGAAAACACCGGATGGCAGCTTACGCCACCCCCGACTGAAATGGCCGCGTTGCTTACGCGATACAGAAGATCGAATCGGAGATAAAGAATGATGCTCGGCTGGATGATTGCATTTTTAGCAGTTGGTTTTTTCATAGGTATTGTGGTGATGTCCAGTTGCATCAATGACTACATTAAAAGCGGTGTTATAGAAAGACGCGGTCGTATTTATCGCATTGTAGAAATAACCAACACCCTGAAGGAGATTAAGGATGATCGTATTAAGTAAACGGGAGAAGGAAACGCTTCATGAAATCAGTAAGTGGCCGGAGTTCCCTGAGTACTGGAAGCCTAAAACGCGAGCTAAGTTAGAGCGTTTAGGGTTGGTTGCAAACGTTTCTGAAACGTGGTGTTCGGCCAACTACCAGTTAACTGATAAAGGGAAAGTATTGCTACAGCAATTAGTAGAATCAGGAGTGTTAAAATGATTCCATACATCTCATTAGCTTTTATGGGTGGCTTCCTTATCGGCTTCGGCATCTGTCGTGATTTAATTAAGCAGGAACTTAAAACCAAAACACTGTGCATCGGAAAGCGTGTGTATCGGGTAGTTCATGAAACAAAGGTGAAAAAATGAGCAATTTAACTTCTTGGGAATGGTGGTTGGCCACCTATTTCTTAGCGGCCGGAGTCGCATTCGCCTTTTACGTAGGTCAGTTAGTCGTAAAACTGTTGCTGATTAAATTTGCTAGTCATAAACGTATCGATGATGGTCTGTGGCGTCTTGGCACCCTGGTGGAAACTCGCTACGGGCAACTTAAGGAGAACGAAACCATTACTATCCAAGCGAAACGATTCACTGCCACCATCACAAGAACACCTAGTCGTAGAGTGGCCTTGATCAAAAAAGACACAACAGACAAAAAATACAATGATAAG
>NZ_JABWNC020000028.1:0-37563 GCF_013368855.2 Escherichia sp. 93.0816
TGTGCGCGAACAGTCCCCTCGCCCCTTTGGGGAGAGGGTTAGGGTGAGGGGAACAGATGGGCACTGGTGCAAACAATTACCCTCACCCCGGCTCTCGTACTGAAAGAGCGAGGGGGAAAACCAACTTTCAGCATCGGGCAATAAATAACAACTAACAGGGAGTAAAGGCGATGGGAATTAACGAAATCATCATGTACATCATGATGTTCTTTATGCTGATAGCGGCCGTAGACAGGATCTTGTCGCAGTTCGGCGGTTCTGCTCGTTTCCTCGGTAAGTTCGGTAAAAGTATTGAAGGATCCGGCGGGCAGTTCGAAGAAGGCTTTATGGCAATGGGCGCACTGGGTCTGGCGATGGTCGGTATGACCGCGCTGGCACCGGTACTGGCTCACGTACTTGGGCCGGTAATCATCCCCGTTTATGAAATGCTCGGCGCAAACCCTTCCATGTTTGCCGGAACACTGCTGGCGTGTGATATGGGTGGCTTCTTCCTCGCCAAAGAGCTGGCGGGCGGTGACGTAGCAGCGTGGCTATACTCTGGGTTAATTCTCGGATCGATGATGGGGCCAACGATTGTGTTTTCCATTCCGGTGGCGCTCGGCATTATCGAACCCTCTGATCGTCGTTACCTGGCGCTCGGCGTGCTGGCGGGCATTGTGACCATTCCGATTGGCTGTATCGCCGGTGGCCTGGTGGCAATGTACTCCGGCGTACAGATCAACGGTCAGCCGGTGGAGTTCACCTTCGCGCTGATCCTGATGAACATGATCCCGGTACTTATCGTTGCGGTGCTGGTGGCGCTGGGGCTGAAGTTCATCCCGGAAAAAATGATCAACGGCTTCCAGATCTTCGCCAAATTCCTCGTTGCATTAATCACCCTCGGTCTTGCCGCTGCGGTGGTGAAATTCCTGCTTGGCTGGGAACTGATCCCCGGTCTTGATCCCATCTTTATGGCGCCTGGTGATAAACCTGGCGAAGTGATGCGCGCGATTGAAGTTATCGGCTCGATCTCCTGCGTCCTGCTTGGCGCGTATCCGATGGTACTGCTGCTGACCCGCTGGTTTGAAAAACCGCTGATGAGCGTCGGTAAAGTGCTGAATATGAACAATATCGCGGCAGCAGGCATGGTGGCGACGCTTGCCAACAATATCCCGATGTTCGGCATGATGAAGCAGATGGATACTCGCGGCAAAGTGATCAACTGCGCCTTCGCCGTTTCTGCAGCCTTCGCCCTGGGCGATCACTTAGGCTTCGCGGCTGCCAACATGAACGCCATGATCTTCCCGATGATTGTCGGCAAGCTTATCGGCGGCGTCACGGCGATTGGCGTGGCGATGATGCTGGTGCCAAAAGAAGACGCGGCAACGGCTAAAACCGAAGCGGAGGCGCAATCGTGAGCACTCGCCAGCTACTGAGCGTCGGTATTGATATCGGCACCACTACCACTCAGGTGATCTTCTCCCATCTGGAACTGGTTAACCGTGCGGCGGTGTCGCAGGTGCCGCGCTACGAATTTATCAAACGCGAAATTAGCTGGCAAAGCCCGGTGTTCTTTACCCCTGTCGATAAACAGGGTGGTTTAAAAGAAGCGGAACTGAAAACCTTAATCCTCGAGCAATATCAGGCTGCGGGCATTGCGCCGGAAAGCGTTGATTCCGGTGCCATCATTATCACCGGCGAAAGCGCAAAAACCCGCAATGCTCGCCCGGCGGTGATGACGCTCTCCCGGTCGCTGGGCGATTTTGTCGTCGCCAGCGCCGGACCGCATCTCGAATCGGTGATTGCAGGCCACGGTGCCGGGGCGCAAACCCTCTCTGAACAACGGCTGTGTCGGGTACTGAATATCGACATCGGCGGCGGCACCGCGAACTACGCCCTGTTCGATGCCGGAAAAATCAGCGGGACTGCCTGCCTGAACGTCGGCGGTCGCCTGCTGGAAACCGACAGCCAGGGACGCGTGGTTTACGCCCATAAACCGGGGCAGATGATTGTGGATGAGTGCTTCGGCGCAGGCACCGATGCCCGTTCACTGACCGGTGCGCAACTGGTGCAGGTCACCCGGCGGATGGCGACGCTGATTGTCGAAGTGATTGAAGGAACGCTCTCGCCGCTCGCGCAGGCATTGATGCAAACCGGTTTGCTGCCCGCAGGCGCTACGCCCGAAATCATTACGCTCTCCGGCGGAGTTGGCGAATGTTATCGCCACCAGCCCGCTGACCCGTTCTGTTTTGCCGATATTGGCCCGTTGCTGGCAACGGCGCTGCATGAGCATCCGCGCCTGCGTGAAATGAACGTGCAGTTTCCGGCGCAAACCGTGCGCGCCACGGTGATTGGCGCGGGCGCGCATACCCTTTCGCTCTCGGGCAGCACTATCTGGCTGGAGGGTGTACAACTGCCGCTGCGCAATTTGCCGGTGGCGATCCCGATTGATGAAACGGATCTGGTGAATGGCTGGCAACAGGCGCTGATTCAGCTTGATCTTTGCCCCAAAGCTGACGCGTACGTGCTGGCGCTTCCCGCCGGGCTTCCGGTGCGTTACGCCTCGGTACTGACGGTCATCAACGCGCTGGTCGATTTCGTCGCGCGTTTTCCGAATCCGCATCCCCTGCTGGTGGTAGCCGGGCAGGACTTTGGTAAAGCTCTGGGCATGTTGTTGCGCCCACAGCTACAACAACTCCCGTTGGCAGTCATTGACGAAGTGATTGTTCGCGCGGGGGACTATATCGACATTGGTACGCCTCTTTTTGGCGGATCGGTTGTGCCGGTGACGGTGAAATCACTCGCATTTCCTTCCTGAGGGAACGACTTATGAAACTAAAGACCACATTGTTCGGCAATGTATATCAGTTTAAGGATGTAAAAGAGGTGCTGGCTAAAGCCAACGAACTGCGTTCGGGGGATGTGCTGGCGGGCGTTGCAGCGGCAAGCTCGCAGGAGCGCGTGGCGGCAAAGCAGGTGTTGTCGGAAATGACGGTGGCGGATATCCGCAATAATCCGGTGATTTCTTATGAAGAAGACTGCGTCACGCGGCTGATTCAGGATGACGTTAACGAAACGGCCTACAACCAGATTAAAAACTGGAGCATCAGCGAACTGCGTGAGTATGTGCTGAGCGATGAAACCAGCGTGGACGACATTGCCTTTACCCGCAAAGGGCTGACCTCGGAAGTGGTCGCAGCGGTAGCGAAGATTTGCTCCAACGCGGATCTGATCTACGGCGCGAAGAAAATGCCGGTTATCAAAAAGGCCAATACCACCATCGGTATCCCCGGCACTTTTAGCGCCCGTTTGCAGCCAAACGACACCCGTGACGATGTGCAGAGTATCGCCGCGCAAATCTACGAAGGGCTTTCTTTCGGGGTGGGCGATGCGGTGATTGGCGTCAACCCGGTAACGGACGACGTGGAAAACTTAAGCCGCGTGCTGGACACCATTTACGGCGTGATCGACAAATTCAACATTCCAACTCAGGGCTGCGTACTGGCGCATGTCACCACCCAGATCGAAGCGATCCGTCGCGGCGCGCCGGGCGGGCTGATTTTCCAGAGTATCTGCGGCAGTGAAAAAGGGCTGAAAGAGTTTGGCGTGGAACTGGCGATGCTTGACGAAGCGCGCGCAGTGGGCGCGGAGTTCAACCGTATTGCCGGGGAAAACTGCCTCTATTTCGAAACCGGGCAAGGTTCTGCGCTCTCCGCTGGCGCGAACTTCGGCGCAGATCAGGTGACGATGGAAGCACGTAACTATGGGCTGGCGCGTCATTACGATCCGTTTATCGTCAACACCGTGGTCGGCTTTATTGGGCCTGAATATCTCTACAACGACCGCCAGATTATCCGCGCGGGCTTAGAAGATCACTTTATGGGCAAGCTGAGCGGCATCTCTATGGGCTGTGACTGCTGCTACACCAACCACGCTGACGCTGACCAGAACCTCAACGAAAACCTGATGATCCTGCTCGCTACCGCAGGCTGCAACTACATCATGGGGATGCCGCTGGGCGATGACATCATGCTCAACTACCAGACCACCGCCTTCCATGACACCGCCACAGTGCGTCAGTTACTCAACCTGCGTCCGTCACCGGAGTTTGAACGCTGGCTGGAAAGCATGGGCATTATGGCAAACGGTCGCCTGACCAAACGGGCGGGCGATCCGTCACTGTTCTTCTGATGACGCGGAGATAACACATCATGGATCAAAAACAGATTGAAGAAATTGTACGCAGCGTGATGGCGTCAATGGGGCAGGCGGATGCTGCGCCAGCGGAAACAAAATGCGCCACCACAATGTGCGCTGCGCCGGTGACCTCTGAAAGCTGCGCGCTGGATTTAGGTTCCGCTGAAGCGAAGGCATGGATTGGCGTGGAAAATCCGCATCGCGCAGACGTATTAACCGAACTGCGTCGCAGCACCGTGGCTCGCGTTTGTACAGGCCGTGCCGGTCCGCGTCCACGTACTCAGGCGCTGCTGCGTTTCCTGGCCGACCACTCACGTTCGAAAGACACCGTCCTGAAAGAAGTGCCGGAAGAGTGGGTGAAAGCGCAGGGGCTGCTGGAAGTACGCTCTGAAATCAGCGACAAAAATCTCTACCTGACTCGCCCGGACATGGGGCGTCGTCTGTGTGCGGAAGCCGTTGAAGCCCTGAAAGCACAGTGCGTTGCTAATCCGGACGTACAGGTCGTTGTCTCCGATGGCCTGTCAACTGATGCCATCACCGTGAACTATGAAGAGATCCTGCCGCCGCTGATGGCGGGCCTGCAACATGCGGGGCTGAAAGTCGGTACGCCGTTCTTCGTGCGTTATGGTCGCGTGAAGATTGAAGATCAGATTGGCGAACTTCTCGGCGCGAAAGTGGTGATTCTGCTGGTGGGCGAACGCCCGGGGTTAGGACAGTCGGAAAGTCTCTCCTGCTACGCCGTTTACTCACCGCGTATGGCGACCACTGTTGAGGCCGATCGCACCTGTATCTCTAACATTCATCAGGGCGGTACGCCGCCGGTTGAAGCCGCAGCCGTCATTGTGGATTTGGCGAAACGTATGCTGGAGCAGAAAGCATCCGGCATCAACATGACCCGATAAGGAGGCATCATGCCAGCTTTAGATTTGATTCGACCGTCGGTCACCGCCATGCGGGTGATTGCCTCCGTTAACGCTGATTTTGCGCGTGAACTGAAATTACCGCCGCATATTCGTAGTCTCGGGTTGATTTCTGCCGACTCTGATGATGTTACCTACATTGCCGCTGACGAAGCGACCAAACAGGCGATGGTGGAAGTGGTGTATGGTCGCTCGCTGTATGCAGGAGCGGTGCACGGGCCGTCACCGACTGCCGGTGAAGTGCTAATTATGCTCGGTGGGCCAAACCCGGCAGAAGTGCGTGCCGGTCTGGATGCGATGGTTGCGCATATTGAAAATGGCGCGGCGTTCCAGTGGGCGAACGATAAGCAAGATACGGCATTCCTCGCTCATGTGGTTTCGCGTACCGGTTCTTATCTCTCATCAACCGCCGGAATTACGCTCGGCGATCCGCTGGCGTATCTGGTGGCACCGCCGCTGGAAGCGACCTACGGCATCGATGCGGCGTTGAAATCGGCTGACGTGCAACTGGTGACCTATGTACCGCCACCGTCAGAAACCAACTATTCAGCGGCATTTTTAACCGGTAGCCAGGCAGCGTGTAAAGCGGCCTGCAACGCCTTTACCGATGCCGTGCTGGAAATCGCGCGTAATCCAATCCAGCGTGCGTAACGGAGGTTGCCGATGATCAATGCACTGGGATTGCTGGAAGTGGACGGCATGGTCGCCGCGATAGATGCAGCGGATGCCATGCTGAAAGCGGCTAACGTGCGTCTGCTCAGTCACGAAGTGCTTGACCCTGGTCGCTTAACGCTGGTGGTGGAAGGTGATCTGGCGGCGTGTCGTGCGGCGCTGGACGCAGGTTGTGCCGCCGCGATGCGTACCGGGCGTGTCATCAGCCGTAAGGAGATTGGTCGGCCTGATAATGACACCCAGTGGCTGGTTACTGGCTTTAACCGCCAGCCGAAGCAACCTGATGCGTCCGCTATTGCCGTGGGATCTGCTGACGAGTTGTTGGCGCTGTTAACATCAGTACGTCAGGGAATGACGGCAGGAGAAGTGGCTGCCCACTTTGGCTGGCCGCTGGAAAAAGCCAGAAATGCGCTGGAACAGCTCTTTTCTGCCGGGACGTTGCGTAAACGCAGTAGTCGTTATCGTCTTAAGCCCCATTAACCTGTCGGAGGTGCCGGATGTCATACAACATCCGGCATTAACATCATGAAAAAGACCCGTACAGCCAATTTGCACCATCTTTATCATGAACCCTTACCCGAAAACCTGAAGCTCACGCCGAAGGTCGAAGTGGATAATGTTCATCAACGACAGACAACGGATGTCTATGAACATGCTTTGACGATTACCGCCTGGCAGCAGATTTACGATCAGCTCCATCCGGGCAAGTTTCATGGTGAATTTACGGAAATCCTGCTTGATGATATTCAGGTTTTCCGTGAATACACCGGTCTGGCGCTGCGCCAGTCGTGCCTGGTCTGGCCGAACTCTTTCTGGTTTGGCATTCCGGCGACGCGTGGCGAACAGGGATTTATCGGTTCGCAATGTCTGGGAAGCGCAGAAATTGCCACACGCCCTGGTGGCACCGAGTTTGAATTAAGTACGCCGGACGATTACACCATTCTTGGCGTGGTGCTTTCTGAAGATGTCATTACCCGGCAGGCTAACTTTTTGCATAATCCTGATCGGGTATTACATATGCTGCGTAGCCAGTCGGCGCTGGAAGTGAAAGAACAGCATAAAGCCGCGCTGTGGGGCTTTGTGCAACAGGCGCTGGCGACGTTTTGCGAGAATCCAGAAAATTTGCATCAGCCTGCGGTGCGTAAAGTGCTGGGGGATAATTTGCTAATGGCGATGGGGACGATGCTGGAAGAAGCGCAGCCAATGGTGACGGCGGAAAGCATTAGTCATCAGAGTTACCGCCGATTGCTTTTCCGCGCCCGCGAATATGTGCTGGAAAACATGTCCGAACCGGTAACCGTGCTGGACTTGTGCAATCAACTGCATGTCAGTCGCCGCACGCTACAAAACGCGTTTCACGCTATTTTAGGCATCGGCCCGAACGCGTGGCTGAAACGTATTCGTCTGAACGCCGTGCGACGTGAACTGATAAGCCCGTGGTCGCAAAGCACAACGGTAAAAGACGCCGCCATGCAGTGGGGATTCTGGCATCTGGGTCAATTTGCCACGGATTATCAGCAACTGTTTGCCGAGAAGCCGTCACTGACGCTGCATCAGCGGATGCAGGAGTTGGGGTGAGGAAATTACACCCAATCCCTGACCTGAATAAACTCGCTCAACGCTGCTTCCGGACTGCCTTCTTCCGGTTGATAATCGTACTCCCAGCGTACCAGTGGCGGCATTGACATCAGGATTGATTCGGTGCGCCCGCCGGTTTGTAAGCCAAACAGCGTGCCGCGATCCCAGACCAGGTTGAACTCGACATAACGCCCGCGACGGTAGAGCTGGAAATTGCGCTCGCGCTCGCCGTAGGCCATCGCTTTACGTCGCTCAACAATAGGCAAGTATGCGTCGGTGTAGCCTTTGCCTACCGCCTGCATAAAGGCGAAACAGTGGTCGAAGTCTGGCGTGTTGAGGTCATCAAAGAACAGCCCGCCAATACCGCGCTGTTCGTTGCGATGTTTGAGGTAGAAGTAATCGTCGCACCACTTTTTGTAACGGGGATAAACGTCTTCACCAAATGGCAGGCACAGGTCACGGGCGGTGCGGTGCCAGTGAATGGCGTCTTCTTCAAAGCCATAGAAGGGGGTTAAGTCGAATCCGCCGCCAAACCACCAGACGGGCTCTGCACCCGGTTTTTCGGCAATAAAAAAGCGCACATTCGCGTGGCTGGTGGGGACATACGGGTTATGCGGATGCACGACCAGCGAAACGCCCATCGCCTCAAAACTGCGCCCGGCAAGTTCCGGGCGATGAGCGGTGGCGGAAGCTGGCATCGCCTCACCGTGGACGTGAGAAAAGTTGACGCCCGCCTGTTCGAAAACACCACCATTACGCAACACCCGGCTACGCCCGCCGCCACCAGCTTCGCGCTGCCAGCTATCTTCGACAAACTCTGTGCCATCTACGGCGCTTAGCTGTTGGCAAATTGTGTCCTGAAGGTTGAGCAGGAACTGTTTAACCTGGTGTGCGTCGGGCTTCATAACTTACCGCTTTTTCGAGTGTGCTTTCTGGTTGTCAAACCAGTGGAAATAACTGATCACGCCTTCGGCAATGGCAGAGGCAATTTTCTGACGAAACGCCGCCGTGCCTAACAGTCGCTCTTCTTCCGGGTTGGTGATAAACGAAGTTTCCACCAGCACTGAAGGAACTGACGGCGATTTCAACACCACAAATGCGGCTTGTTCGGTGTTGCGGCTGTGAAGTTTATGCACCGGCTTAATCTTTTTCAGAATATGCGAGCCAAGCGTCAGGCTGTTTTTAATGGTATCTGTTTGCACCAGATCAAACAGCACTTGTTGCAATAGATGATCCCTGTCAGTCGCTTTTTTCCCAGCGACTTCATCGGCACGGTTTTCGCGTTCCGACAAATATTTTGCCATCGCACTACTTGCGCCACGGTTAGAGAGGGCAAAGACTGATGCACCAGCGGCTTTTGGGTTGGTAAAGCCGTCGGCGTGAATTGACATAAACAGATCCGCGCCATGTTTATGGGCGATTTCAACGCGATCGTACAGTGGGATAAACGTATCGCCAGAACGCGTTAAACGCGCATCAATGCCATGATTGCGCAAAATGGAACGGACGTTTTTAGCAATCGCCAGCACCACGTGTTTTTCTTTCGAACCGTTGCGACCGATCGCCCCGGTATCAATCCCGCCGTGGCCTGGATCGAGAACAACGACACGTTTTCCGCCAGCTTTTTTGGCTTTTGGCTTGCTATGTCCGTTACTGGTTTTTAAAGGTTCTTCTTTGGCGATGGCTTGCGACATTCCTGACAATGTCAGGGCAGCCAATCCGGCTTTCAGCACCTGGCGGCGCGAAGTGAGTGTTTTTAGTGGTTTAAAAGTGCTCATACGGCCTGAGTTGTAATAATAAAGTTCCAGATGTTATATCGTATCGCGTAATCCGTTACGACCGTTTGCTGTTGAGAATTGTTTTACTTTTCATTTCAATAGTTGACAACTCCCCATTATGCCACTTTTTCAACCGATTTTCGTCAGATATTGGCTAATTCAACCGTTCACGCCATAATCACCCTTTTAACCCGCAAAAAGGTAACGAATACCATGGAGATACGCGTATTTCGCCAGGAAGATTTCGAAGAGGTCATCACCCTTTGGGAGCGTTGCGACTTGCTGCGTCCGTGGAATGATCCGGAAATGGACATCGAGCGCAAGATGAACCATGACGTCAGTTTGTTTCTGGTCGCTGAGGTGAACGGTGAAGTGGTGGGAACGGTGATGGGCGGTTATGACGGGCATCGCGGATCTGCTTATTATCTTGGCGTGCATCCAGAGTTTCGCGGGCGTGGGATTGCCAATGCGCTGCTTAATCGACTGGAGAAAAAGCTGATTGCTCGCGGCTGCCCGAAAATTCAGATCAACGTGCCGGAAGATAACGACATGGTGCTCGGAATGTATGAACGACTGGGGTATGAACACGCCGATGTGCTGAGTCTGGGTAAGCGTTTGATTGAAGATGAAGAGTACTGAGTTTCATCCTGTCCATTATGATGCGCACGGACGCCTGCGTTTACCTTTTCTCTTCTGGATTGTGCTTTTGCTACAGGCGCGAACCTGGGTACTGTTTGTGATTGCCGGTGCATCGCGCGAGCAGGGTACTGCGCTGCTGAATCTGTTTTATCCCGATCACGATAATTTCTGGCTGGGGTTGATCCCGGGTATTCCGGCAGTGCTGGCGTTTTTGCTGAGTGGTCGGCGGGCTACGTTTCCCCGTATCTGGCATGTGCTCTATTTTCTGTTGCTGTTGGCGCAAGTGGTTTTACTTTGCTGGCAACCGTGGCTGTGGCTAAATGGCGAATCCGTCAGCGGTATCGGTCTGGCGCTGGTGGTGGCAGATATTGTGGCGTTAATCTGGCTTTTGACCAATCGACGATTACGCGCCTGTTTTAATGAAGAAAAAGAATAGCGCAGAGGCGCGCTTTGTTTATGCCGGATGCGGCGTGAACGGCTTATTCAGCCTACAAATTTTCGCAAATTCAATACATTGCAGGAAAAAACAGGCCTGATAAGTGTAGCGCATCAGGCAATTCTGTGTTTGTCATCAGCTTCTAACGGCACTTTTTTGCAAATTCGCACTCCAAGCAACGTTATTGAATAACCAAAGGAAGTGACATGAAATCGCTGCGTTTATTGTTATGCGCTATGCCGTTGATGCTGACCGGCTGTTCCACCATGTCGTCAGTTAACTGGTCTGCCGCTAACCCGTGGAACTGGTTTGGGTCGTCCACCAAAGTGAGCGAGCAGGGCGTGGGTGAATTAACGGCGTCTACGCCGCTACAAGAACAAGCCATTGCCGATGCGCTTGATGGTGATTATCGCCTGCGCAGCGGAATGAAAACTGCGAACGGTAATGTTGTGCGCTTTTTCGAAGTGATGAAAGGCGACAACGTGGCGATGGTGATTAACGGCGATCAGGGCACAATCAGCCGTATTGACGTGCTGGATAGCGATATTCCTGCTGACACGGGTGTTAAAATCGGAACATCGTTTAGCGACCTTTACAGCAAAGCATTTGGCAATTGCCAAAAAGCCGACGGTGATGATAATCGTGCTGTCGAATGTAAAGCCGAAGGCAGTCAACATATTAGCTACCAGTTCAGCGGTGAGTGGAGTGGTCCTGAAGGGTTAATGCCTTCAGACGATACCCTGAAAAACTGGAAAGTCAGTAAAATTATCTGGCGGCGTTAATTTGCGTCTGAACAAACCGCCGCCGCAAAAAAACACGTAAGATAGCGCCCAACAATGCCACGGATTGCGTGGCATTCTTATTTTCAGGAGGAACAATGTCTCAGGTTCAGAGTGGCATTTTGCCAGAACATTGCCGCGCAGCGATTTGGATTGAAGCCAACGTTAAAGGGGAAGTTGATGCCCTGCGTGCGGCCAGTAAAACCTTTGCCGATAAACTGGCAACTTTTGAAGCGAAATTCCCGGACGCGCATCTTGGTGCGGTGGTTGCCTTTGGTAACAACACCTGGCGCGCTCTGAGCGGCGGCGTGGGTGCCGAAGAGCTGAAAGATTTTCCGGGCTACGGTAAAGGTCTTGCGCCAACGACCCAGTTCGATGTGTTGATCCACATTCTTTCTCTGCGTCATGACGTAAACTTCTCTGTCGCCCAGGCGGCGATGGAAGCCTTTGGTGACTGCATTGAAGTGAAAGAGGAGATCCACGGCTTCCGTTGGGTTGAGGAACGTGACCTGAGCGGCTTTGTTGACGGTACAGAAAACCCGGCGGGTGAAGAGACGCGTCGCGAAGTGGCGGTTATCAAAGACGGCGTGGATGCAGGCGGTAGTTACGTGTTTGTACAGCGTTGGGAACATAACCTGAAGCAGCTTAACCGTATGAGCGTTCATGATCAGGAGATGATGATCGGTCGTACTAAAGAAGCCAATGAAGAGATTGACGGCGACGAACGCCCGGAAACCTCGCACCTGACCCGCGTTGATCTGAAAGAAGACGGTAAAGGGCTGAAGATTGTTCGCCAGAGCTTGCCTTACGGCACCGCCAGCGGCACGCACGGCCTGTACTTCTGCGCTTACTGCGCACGTCTGCACAACATTGAGCAGCAGTTGCTGAGCATGTTTGGCGATACCGATGGCAAACGTGACGCAATGTTACGTTTCACCAAACCGGTCACTGGCGGCTATTACTTCGCGCCGTCGCTGGACAAACTGATGGCGCTGTAAGTTTTACTCACGCACCTGTAGCGTCTTGCCGGAGCGGCGTAAATGCTTTATCCGGCTTGTATGATTGTTCAAATTCAATAAATTGCAGTTAACCTGTTGGCCCGATAAGCGTAGCGTATCGGGCTGTTTTGTTTCTAAGTTACGGCTTAGTCCAGATTGACGTTACGACAGCCAAAGAGCGTGGTGAAAATGAACCCGCTAATCCATGCCACCAGGATCCCGCCAGCGTAAACCGCCATTGCCGGAAGGATACCTTGTGCCGAAGTCATCAGCGGCAACGCCACCAGGCCAGACGGCCCAAAGGCGCTGTTTAAACCCATCGGCAGACCCCACCATGCGACCAACCCGATAAACAATCCACCCGCCGCGCCGCCTAAACAAGCGGTAACAAACGGTTTCATGCGGGGCAGGGTTACACCGTAAATCAACGGTTCACCCACGCCCAGCAAACCAGGAATAATCGCCCCGCGCACCTGGCTGCGTAAGGCACTGTGCGGCTGCGCGCGCCAGTAAAGCGCCAGTGCCGCGCCCACCTGACCCGCGCCTGCCATTGAAAGGATCGGGAATAGACTGTTGAAACCCTGGCTGTCCATCAAGGCAAGATAAACGGGAATAAAGCCCTGATGCACGCCAAACACCACGGCAATCAGGAACAGCCCGGCAAGTACAGCACAACCAAGTGGATTACTGTTCAGATGCATAAACAGCCAGGACATGCCTTCGAATAACCAGCCTCCCAGCGGCATAATCACCAGATATGCCAGCGTGGCGGTGATCAGCAGAGTGATTAACGACGTCAACAGCATGTCGAGATCGTCCGGCATAAATTGACGCACCATACTTTCAATGCGGGCGCAGACCCAGGCGGCAATCAGTACGCCGATAATATTGCCGCGCGGATCGATAGGCAGGCCGAAGAAATCGTGAAAACCAGCGTAGTAACCGGTGGTCGCGCCTGGGTTATAACCGAGTAAAAACAGGGCGGCGATAATCGCGCCATTTACACCCGTGCCGCCGAAGGCCTGAGCGGCGTTATATCCCACCAGAATCACCAGGAAGGTGAATAAGCCTTTGCTGAACACCTTCATAAAGTTCAGTGCGTCGGGCAGCGTTCCCTGGGCATCTGCCGGAACGTGCATCACCGTGGCGATTAACGTCGCAATCCCCAGCAACAGACCGGCGGCAATAAATCCGGGAATTAGCGGCGTAAAGATAGTGGCGAATTTGGCGAGAAATTGCTGCACGCCAGAGGTTTGCTTGGCTTTTAACTGACGTTTGTTCTGAGCGGCGATTTCTGCGGCATCCTGCACAGGTGTTTCACCCAACAACTCGCTCATTGCTTTTGCGGCACGATGCGCTTTGCCCGACCCAAATACCACCTGTACTTGATCGCTGGTCAAAATGACACCCTTCACCCCTTCCAGCGTTTTGATATCAGGATCAACCAGTGAACTGTCATGTACACCTAGACGCAGACGCGTCATACAGTGACCACAACTGGCGATATTTCCCGCGCCGCCGACGCGGGTAAGAATGGTGTTCAGAAGCTCACTGCTGATCTCTTTAGCCATAGGTTATTCCTTTTCCAGAGCCTTACGAATAAAACCCCCATGCTGCGCCAGGCGTTTTTTCGCTTCTGCGGCATCGAGATTTTTCAAGACCATTACAATCGCTGTTTTGCAGTGGCGATCGCAGGCAATCAGCGCCGCTTCCGCCTGTTCTGCGCTACATCCGGTCGCGTTTTTGACAATATTGACCTGGCGCACGTGTAGTTTTTCGTTGGTGGCGACCACATCGACCATCAGGTTGCCGAACACTTTTCCTGACTTAATCATCAGCCCGGTGGAGAGCATGTTGAGCACCAGTTTCTGCGCCGTACCTGCTTTCATCCGCGAAGAACCGGTAACCACTTCAGCCCCGACGACTGGCGTAATAGCAAACTCTGCGGTTGTTGAAACAGCACTACCGGGATTACAGGAAATACCGACCGTGCGGCAGCCCAACTGGCGAGCGTATTCCAGCCCGGCAATCACATACGGCGTGCGACCACTGGCAGCAATACCGACAACCACATCCTGCGCCGTTAAAGCAATATTTTTCAGATCGTTGACGCCGCCTTCCCGGCTGTCTTCCGCGCCTTCCACCGCGTGCTGAATGGCATATTCGCCGCCAGCAATCAAACCAACCACCAGACCCGGTTTCACGCCGTAGGTTGGGGGGCACTCGCTGGCATCCAGAATCCCCAGCCGACCGGAAGTCCCGGCACCGAGATAAATCAGACGACCGCCACCGCTCACCTGGGCGTGGATGACATCAATCGCCGCTGCGATATCCGGCAGTACTCGCTCAACAGCCAAGGGGACGGTTTTATCTTCATCATTGATAATTCGGCACATTTCCAGCGTCGATACGCGGTCGATTTCAGCCGAGGCGCTGTTCGAACCTTCAGTAATCATTTTTTCAAGTTGCATATACAATCACCTTAAATATTTGCCTTCGAATAATTTCATATGGAGTGAATCATATCTCCCTGCCTGATTATGTACAGCAGGGAATGCATACAATGACAGAGTTGTGGTTAAGGGAGATTTTACTTAAGATTTTCCTGAATTTAGATCCACTCCTCAGCATTGATCTGTTATTCAGGTATGGTAGGGACAATAGAGCGTAATGCTCTGTATTCAAAAGGAGAAACTTGAAATGGGTAAACTCACGGGCAAGACAGCACTGATTACGGGCGCATCGCAAGGCATTGGTGAAGGAATTGCCAGAACCTTTGCGCGTCATGGCGCAAACCTAATCTTGCTGGATATCTCCCCTGAGATTGAAAAGCTGGCGGATGAGCTGTGTGGTCGTGGTCATCGCTGTACGGCGGTAATTGCCGATGTACGCGACCCGGCGTCAGTTACGGCAGCGATCAAGCGCGCGAAGGAAAAAGAAGGGCGCATTGATATTCTGGTGAATAACGCAGGTGTTTGCCGTCTGGGTAGTTTTCTTGAAATGAGCGATGACGATCGCGATTTCCATATTGATATCAATATTAAAGGCGTGTGGAACGTCACGAAGGCGGTGCTGCCGGAAATGATTGCGCGCAAAGATGGTCGCATTGTGATGATGTCTTCGGTCACCGGCGATATGGTGGCCGATCCGGGCGAAACGGCGTATGCCTTAACGAAAGCGGCGATTGTGGGGCTGACCAAATCGCTGGCAGTGGAGTACGCGCAGTCGGGGATTCGCGTTAACGCAATCTGCCCTGGATACGTTCGCACGCCAATGGCGGAAAGTATTGCCCGCCAGTCAAATCCGCAAGATCCGGAATCAGTGCTCACTGAAATGGCGAAAGCAATCCCGCTGCGTCGCCTCGCCGATCCGCTGGAAGTCGGTGAGCTGGCGGCCTTCCTCGCGTCGGATGAATCCAGCTATTTAACCGGTACACAGAATGTGATCGATGGTGGCAGCACACTGCCGGAGACGGTCAGCGTCGGCATCTGATTCACCTCTGTTTCCTCCCTGCATGTGTGGGGAGGATTTCGTCTTATTCCCTTTTCAACTTCCAAATCACCAAACGGTATATAAAACCGTTACTCCTTTCATGCCCGTTATAAATATGATGGCTATTAGAAAGTCATTAAATATATAAGGGTGCGCAATGGCCGTTAACTTACTGAAAAAGAACTCTCTCGCGCTGGTCGCTTCTCTGCTGCTGGCTGGTCACGTGCAGGCAACGGAACTGCTGAACAGTTCTTATGACGTCTCCCGCGAGCTGTTTGCCGCCCTGAACCCGCCGTTTGAACAGCAATGGGCAAAAGATAACGGCGGTGACAAACTGACGATTAAACAATCTCATGCCGGGTCATCAAAACAGGCGCTGGCAATTTTGCAGGGCTTGAAAGCAGACGTTGTCACTTATAACCAGGTGACTGACGTGCAGATCCTGCACGATAAAGGCAAGCTGATCCCGGCCGACTGGCAGTCGCGTTTGCCGAATAACAGCTCACCGTTCTACTCCACCATGGGCTTCCTGGTGCGTAAGGGCAACCCGAAGAATATCCACGACTGGAACGATCTGGTGCGCTCCGACGTGAAGCTGATTTTCCCGAATCCGAAAACGTCTGGTAACGCGCGTTACACCTACCTTGCAGCATGGGGCGCAGCGGATAAAGCCGACGGTGGCGATAAAGCCAAAACCGAACAGTTTATGACCCAGTTCCTGAAGAACGTTGAAGTGTTCGATACCGGCGGTCGTGGCGCGACCACCACCTTTGCCGAGCGCGGTCTGGGCGATGTGCTGATTAGCTTCGAATCGGAAGTGAACAACATTCGTAAGCAGTATGAAGCGCAGGGCTTTGAAGTGGTGATTCCGAAAACCAACATTCTGGCGGAATTCCCGGTGGCGTGGGTGGATAAAAACGTGCAGGCCAACGGCACGGAAAAAGCAGCAAAAGCCTATCTGAACTGGCTCTACAGCCCGCAGGCGCAAACCATCATCACCGACTACTACTATCGCGTAAATAACCCGGAAGTGATGGATAAACTGAAAGACAAATTCCCGCAGACTGAACTGTTCCGCGTGGAAGACAAGTTTGGCTCCTGGCCGGAAGTGATGAAAACTCACTTCACCAGTGGTGGCGAGTTGGACAAGCTGTTAGCGGCGGGGCGTAACTGATGTTTGCCGTTGCCTCCAGACGTGTGCTGCCGGGGTTTACCTTAAGCCTCGGCACCAGTCTGCTGTTTGTCTGCCTGATTTTGCTGCTGCCGCTCTCCGCGCTGGTGATGCAGCTTTCTGAGATGAGCTGGGCGCAGTACTGGGAGGTGGTCACCAACCCGCAGGTGGTCGCGGCCTACAAAGTAACGTTGCTGTCGGCGTTTGTGGCGTCGATTTTTAACGGTGTTTTCGGTCTGCTGATGGCGTGGATCTTAACCCGCTACCGCTTTCCGGGGCGCACTCTGCTTGATGCGCTGATGGATTTACCCTTTGCACTGCCGACGGCGGTAGCAGGCTTAACGCTGGCCTCGCTCTTTTCCGTGAACGGCTTTTACGGCGAGTGGCTGGCGAAATTTGATATCAAAGTCACCTACACCTGGCTTGGGATTGCGGTGGCAATGGCCTTTACCAGCATTCCGTTTGTGGTGCGCACGGTGCAGCCAGTGCTGGAAGAGTTAGGCCCGGAATATGAAGAAGCGGCGGAAACGCTCGGTGCAACGCGCTGGCAGAGTTTCTGCAAAGTGGTGCTGCCGGAACTTTCTCCGGCGCTGATTGCCGGTATTGCACTGTCGTTTACCCGCAGTCTTGGTGAGTTTGGCGCGGTGATTTTTATCGCCGGGAATATCGCCTGGAAAACCGAAGTGACGTCGCTGATGATTTTCGTTCGCTTACAGGAGTTTGATTACCCGGCGGCGAGCGCGATTGCCTCGGTGATCCTTGCGGCATCACTGCTGCTGCTGTTCTCAATTAACACTCTGCAAAGTCGCTTTGGTCGGCGTGTGGTAGGTCATTAATGGCGGAAGTGACACAGTTGAAGCGTTATGACGCGCGCCCGATTAACTGGGGCAAATGGTTTTTGATTGGCACCGGGATGCTGGTTTCGGCGTTCATCCTGCTGGTGCCGATGATTTACATCTTCGTGCAGGCGTTCAGCAAAGGGCTGATGCCGGTTTTGCAGAATCTGGCCGACCCGGACATGCTGCACGCCATCTGGCTGACGGTGATGATTGCGCTGATTGCCGTGCCGGTAAACCTGGTGTTCGGCATTCTGCTGGCCTGGCTGGTGACGCGTTTTGATTTTCCGGGACGTCAGTTGCTGCTGACGCTGCTGGACATCCCGTTTGCCGTATCGCCGGTGGTTGCCGGTCTGGTTTATCTGCTGTTCTACGGCTCCAATGGCCCGCTGGGCGGTTGGCTCGACGAGCATAACCTGCAAATTATGTTCTCCTGGCCGGGGATGGTGCTGGTGACGATTTTCGTCACCTGCCCGTTTGTGGTACGCGAACTGGTGCCGGTGATGCTGAGCCAGGGCAGTCAGGAGGACGAAGCGGCGATTTTGCTTGGTGCGTCTGGCTGGCAGATGTTCCGCCGCGTCACATTGCCGAATATCCGCTGGGCGCTGCTCTACGGCGTGGTGCTCACTAACGCCCGCGCGATTGGCGAGTTTGGCGCGGTGTCGGTCGTTTCTGGCTCGATTCGCGGCGAAACCCTGTCGCTGCCGTTACAGATTGAATTGCTGGAGCAGGACTATAACGCAGTCGGCTCCTTTACCGCTGCGGCGTTATTGACGCTGATGGCGATTATCACCCTGTTTTTAAAGAGTATGTTGCAGTGGCGCCTGGAGAATCAGGAAAAACGCGCGCAGCAGGAGGAACATCATGAGCATTGAGATTGCCAGGATTAAGAAGTCTTTTGGTCGCACCCAGGTGCTGAACGATATCTCACTGGATATTCCTTCTGGTCAGATGGTCGCGTTGCTGGGGCCGTCCGGTTCCGGGAAAACCACGCTGCTGCGCATTATTGCCGGGCTGGAGCATCAAACCAGCGGGCATATCCGCTTCCACGGCACTGACGTCAGCCGCCTGCACGCGCGCGATCGTAAAGTCGGTTTTGTGTTCCAGCATTACGCGCTGTTCCGCCATATGACGGTATTCGACAACATCGCCTTTGGTCTGACGGTGCTGCCGCGTCGCGAGCGCCCGAATGCGGCGGCGATCAAAGCAAAAGTCACGCAGTTGCTGGAGATGGTTCAGCTTGCGCATCTGGCGGATCGTTATCCGGCGCAGCTTTCCGGCGGTCAGAAACAGCGTGTGGCGCTGGCGCGTGCGCTTGCCGTTGAACCGCAAATTCTGCTGCTCGATGAACCGTTTGGCGCGCTGGATGCGCAGGTGCGTAAAGAGCTGCGTCGCTGGCTGCGTCAGTTGCATGAAGAACTGAAATTCACCAGCGTATTCGTCACCCACGACCAGGAAGAAGCGATGGAAGTCGCCAACCGCGTGGTGGTGATGAGTCAGGGCAACATCGAACAGGCCGATGAACCAGATCAGGTATGGCGCGAACCGGCGACCCGTTTTGTGCTCGAATTTATGGGCGAAGTAAACCGTCTGCGTGGCACCATTCGCGGCGGGCAGTTTCATGTTGGCGCACATCGCTGGCCGCTGGGATATACGCCTGCGTATCAGGGGCCGGTGGATCTCTTCCTGCGCCCGTGGGAAGTGGATATCAGCCGCCGTACCAGCCTCGATTCGCCGCTGCCGGTACAGGTACTGGAAGCCAGCCCGAAAGGCCACTACACCCAATTAGTGGTGCAGCCGCTGGGATGGTATGACGACCCGCTAACCGTGGTGATGCGTGGTGACGATGCCCCGCAGCGCGGCGATCGTTTGTTCGTCGGGCTGCAACATGCGCGGCTGTATAACGGCGACGAGCGTATTGAAACCCGCGATGAGGAACTTGCTCTCGCACAAAGCGCCTGATAGGTTGAGTGAATGTTAAACGCCCGGAGGCGCTTCCCGCGATCCGGGCTTTTTAATGGCAAGGTTTGTAACCTGTAGGCCTGATAAGACGCGCAAGCGTCGCATCAGGCAACACCACGTATGGACAGAGATCGTGAGTACATTAGAACAAACAATTGGCAATACGCCTCTGGTGAAATTACAGCGAATGGGGCCGGATAACGGCAGTGAAGTCTGGTTAAAGCTGGAAGGTAATAATCCGGCAGGTTCGGTGAAAGATCGCGCGGCACTATCGATGATTGTCGAGGCGGAAAAACGCGGAGAAATTAAACCGGGCGATGTGTTGATTGAAGCCACCAGCGGTAACACCGGCATTGCGCTGGCAATGATTGCTGCGCTGAAAGGCTATCGCATGAAATTGCTGATGCCAGACAACATGAGCCAGGAACGCCGTGCAGCGATGCGTGCCTATGGTGCGGAGCTGATTCTTGTCACCAAAGAGCAGGGCATGGAAGGTGCGCGCGATCTGGCGCTGGAAATGGCGAACCGGGGCGAAGGCAAGTTGCTTGATCAGTTCAACAACCCCGATAACCCCTACGCCCATTACACCACCACCGGGCCGGAAATCTGGCAGCAGACCGGTGGGCGCATTACCCATTTTGTCTCCAGCATGGGGACAACCGGCACCATTACCGGTGTGTCACGGTTTATGCGCGAACAATCCAAACCGGTGACCATTGTTGGCCTGCAGCCAGAAGAGGGCAGCAGTATTCCGGGGATTCGTCGCTGGCCAGCGGAATATCTGCCGGGGATTTTCAACGCCTCGCTGGTGGATGAGGTGCTGGATATTCATCAGCGCGATGCTGAAAACACCATGCGCGAACTGGCGGTGCGGGAAGGTATTTTCTGCGGCGTTAGCTCCGGCGGTGCCGTTGCAGGCGCGCTACGCGTGGCAAAAGCCAACCCTGGTGCGGTGGTGGTAGCGATCATCTGCGATCGTGGCGATCGCTACCTTTCCACCGGCGTATTTGGCGAAGAACACTTTAGCCAGGGGGCGGGGATTTGAGTTTATTGCGCAGGCACTGTTTTATCCGTCTGGGCAATTAACGTATGTAAAAAAGGTTGCGCGTTTTCATCGCTCTTACCAGGGATCTTCACAATGTAAGGCTTTCCGGTAATCGATGATGACGAGGCAACCTTATCAATAAATTGCTCGGCAGTATCAATGCGATTACGGGTATTGCCCAGCTTCAGACGCAGATGGGAAACCGCTTCATCGCAGGTGTGTTCATCGCCGTTGCGAACAAATATCAAATCCTTTTTCTTTGCTAATCCCTCGAGCATGGCGTTGATGCGGGCTTCTTCATGAGCTGTTAACTTCGCGTAAGCGGGGAGTGCCATTAACAGCGTAATGACCAGGCAAATGATTTTCTTCATTGAATTACCTTATCCTTGTTTTGTGATAGCCGATTTGACTGCCAGAATCAGGTAAAGTTTCGGTTGGAATACGATGGGGATCATCGGCAAGGAGAAAAAACTAAATGAGTAGTTTGTTGTTGTTTAACGATAAGAGCAGGGCGCTGCAGGCGGATATCGTCGCCGTGCAGTCGCAGGTCGTGTACGGCAGCGTAGGCAACAGCATTGCCGTGCCTGCGATTAAACAGAACGGCCTGAATGTCTTTGCCGTGCCGACCGTGTTGCTGAGCAATACGCCGCATTATGATACGTTCTACGGTGGTGCGATTCCGGACGAGTGGTTTAGCGGCTATTTGCGTGCGCTTCAGGAGCGTGATGCGCTGCGCCAACTTCGCGCTGTTACCACGGGCTATATGGGGACGGCATCGCAAATCAAAATCCTTGCCGAATGGCTGACAGCCTTACGTGAAGAGCATCCTGACTTGCTGATTATGGTTGATCCGGTGATTGGCGATATTGATAGCGGTATTTACGTCAAAGCTGATCTTCCCGATGCGTATCGGCAATATTTACTGCCGCTGGCGCAGGGGATTACGCCAAATATCTTTGAGCTGGAAATCCTGACCGGTAAAAATTGTCGTGACCTCGACAGCGCCATTGCTGCCGCAAAAAGTCTGCTTTCAGAGACATTAAAATGGGTGGTTGTTACCAGCGCCTCCGGTAATGAAGAACATCAGGAGATGCAGGTGGTGGTGGTCAGTGCCGATAGCGTGAATGTCATTTCCCATTCACGGGTAAAAACCGACCTGAAAGGTACTGGCGATCTGTTTTGCGCCCAGCTTATCAGTGGATTACTGAAAGGGAAGACGTTAACCGACGCAGTACACAGCGCGGGCTTACGTGTGCTGGAGGTAATGCGTTATACCCAGCAGCATGAGAGCGATGAATTGATTTTGCCGCCGCTGTTAGAAGCATAAAAAAATGGCGCCGATGGGCGCCATTTTTCATTGCGGCAAGAATTACTTCTTGATGCGGATAACCGGGGTTTCACCCACAGTTACGCTACCGGACAGTTTGATCAGTTCTTTGATTTCGTCCATGTTGGAGATAACAACCGGAGTCAGGGTAGACTTGGCTTTCTCTTCCAGCAGTGGCAGATCGAATTCAATAACCGTATCGCCAACTTTCACGCGCTGACCTTCTTCAGCAATACGCTTGAAGCCTTCGCCTTTCAGTTCAACGGTGTCGATACCGAAGTGGACGAACAGCTCAACGCCGCTATCGGATTCGATAGAGAACGCGTGGTTGGTTTCAAAGATTTTACCAATGGTGCCGTCAACCGGAGCGACCATTTTGTTACCAGTCGGTTTGATAGCAATGCCATCACCAACGATTTTTTCCGCAAAAACGACATCCGGCACGTCTTCGATATTGACGATCTCGCCAGAGAGCGGAGCAATGATCTCAATAGTTCCGGTATCCTTTTTGTCATCGGAAACCAGAGATTTCAGTTTATCGAACAAACCCATGATCTTCTCCTAAGCAGTAAATTGGGCCGCATCTCGTGGATTAGCAGATTGTTTTTTCTTCAATGAACTTGTTAACCAGCGTCATTAACTCGTCCGTTGTCGGTTGAGCAAGAGCCTGCTCTGCTAACACCTTCGCATCTTCGAAGTTCGTGTTACGGATAATCTTCTTAATGCGCGGGATAGAAATGGCACTCATAGAGAATTCGTCCAGACCCATCCCCAGCAACAGAAGTGTAGCACGTTCATCGCCAGCAAGCTCACCACACATGCCAGTCCATTTGCCTTCAGCATGAGAAGCATCAATAACTTGCTTGATCAAGTTCAGCACGGACGGTGACATTGGCTGGTAAAGGTGTGAAATCATATCATTACCACGGTCAACTGCCAGAGTGTACTGCGTTAAATCATTGGTGCCGATACTAAAGAAATCAACTTCTTTGGCTAAATGACGCGCAATTGTTGCGGCAGCCGGTGTTTCCACCATCACGCCAATTTCAATTGATTCGTCAAACGCTTTACCTTCGTCGCGCAGTTCCTGTTTGTAGATTTCGATCTCTTTGCGCAGAGCGCGTACTTCTTCGACAGAGATGATCATCGGGAACATGATGCGCAATTTACCGAAAGCAGAGGCACGCAGGATAGCGCGGAGCTGATCGCGCAGGATCTCTTTGCGATCCATCGCGATACGGATAGCACGCCAGCCGAGGAACGGGTTCTCTTCTTTCGGGAAGTTCATGTACGGCAGCTCTTTGTCGCCGCCAATGTCCATGGTACGAACGATAACAGCCTGCGAACCACACGCTTCAGCAACTGCTTTATAGGCAGCAAACTGTTCTTCTTCTGTTGGCAGCGCGTCGCGGTCCATGAACAAGAATTCGGTACGATACAGACCAACGCCTTCAGCGCCGTTACGTTCTGCACCTTCAACATCACGAACAGTACCGATGTTAGCGCACACTTCTACCTGGTGACCGTCCAGCGTAATAGCCGGGAGATCTTTCAGTTTAGCAAGCTCTGCTTTTTCAGAAGCAACTTGCTCCTGAACAGCGCGCAATTTATCGATAACTTCGTTGGTTGGATTGACGTAAACCTGATTATTTACGGCATCCAGAATCAGATAGTCGTCATTTTTCACCTGCGAAGTGACGCTACCAGTACCCACGATGGCCGGCAGCTCCAGAGAACGCGCCATAATAGAAGTGTGGGAAGTACGGCCACCCGCGTCGGTGATGAAACCCAGCACCTTCTTCAGGTTCAACTGTGCGGTTTCGGACGGTGTCAGGTCAGCGGCAACCAGAATGACTTCATCCTGAATGGCGCTCAGATCGATAATCTTCAGACCCAGGATGTTGCGCAGCAGGCGCTTACCGATATCACGCACGTCAGCCGCACGCTCTTTCAGGTATTCATCATCCAGTTCTTCCAGGGCAGAAGCCTGACCTTCAATAACTTCATGAGCAGCTGCGTCAGCCGTCATGTGCTTATCTTTAATCAGGGCTATGATTTCCTGCTCCAGCTCCTCATCTTCGAGCAGCATAATATGCCCTTCAAAGATGGCTTCTTTTTCTTCACCGAACGTTTCACCAGCTTTCGTTTTGATCGTTTCCAGCTGGGCTGATGCCTTGGCACGACCGCTCAGAAAACGTTCAACTTCCTGATCAACCTGGTCGGCAGAAATTTTTTTCCGGTCAATGACGATTTCGTCTTCTTTCAGAAGCAGAGCTTTACCGAAAGCGATACCCGGGGATGCTAAAATGCCTGAAATCATAACCCTACCTTACTTGTGACTGATTTTTAAAAGAACCCGGGAAATTACTCGAGTTCCGCCATCAGTTTAACCAGATGTTCAACCGCTTTCTGCTCGTCTTCGCCTTCAGCGGAGATAGTCACAACGGTCCCTTGAGTCAGGCCCAGAGTCTGCAGTTTAAACAGGCTTTTCGCGCTGGCGCTTTTGCCGTTGGAAGTCACAGTAATTTCAGAAGTGAAGCCCTTAGCTTCTTTTACAAACTGGGCAGCAGGGCGGGTGTGCAGACCGTTCGGAGCGGTAATGGTAACTTCTTGCTGGAACATTGTATTTCCCCAACTTATAGGTTTAGTGTTGTGGAACTAAAGTCTAGCCTGGCGGTTTGACTTTAGCCTGTATTGTTAGCGCCAGTTTTTAACAGACGCGACGCACGAAGTGTTCTGTACAGTCCATTGCTGGCGGGTATTGACCGCTGACGTTTCGTTCATCATTAAACATTATGCCGCTAAAGGAAGAATTGAACCAAATCATAAAATCGATTCAGCTAAGGCTTTTCCTGTAACGATTAATTTCGCGCATCAAAATAATTAGTCAGGTTAAATACCAGTTCCGACAGGCTGAATCAATGCCAGGAGAGGCTAAAATTTGAAGTAGGCCACAAAAAAGCACCTGAAAAGGTGCTTTTTTACGCATTTTTAACAACCTGGCATTACTGTTGCAATTCTTTTTCGGTAAAGAGATCGGCAAACAATGCGGTGCTTAAATAACGCTCACCCGATGATGGCAGAATAACCACAATATTCTTATTGGTAAAGCTTTCATCTTCTTGTAGTTTCAACGCCGCAGCAACCGCCGCGCCGGAGGAGATTCCGGCAAGAATGCCTTCTTCTTCCATTAAACGACGTGCAGTAGAGATAGCTTCTTCATTGGTGATGCCAATAACTTTATCGACCAGTTTGAGATCAAGGTTCGCCGGGATAAAGCCCGCGCCGATGCCCTGGATTTTATGCGGGCCGGGTTTGATTTCTTCACCTGCCAGCGCCTGGGCGATGACGGGAGAATCGGTTGGCTCAACGGCGACAGAGATGAGATCAGTCTTGCCTTTGGTGCCTTTAATGTAGCGGCTGACGCCGGTCAGCGTACCGCCAGTACCGACACCCGCAATAAATACATCAACCTGACCGTCGGTATCTTCCCAGATCTCCGGACCGGTGGTTTTTTCATGAATTTCCGGATTCGCTGGGTTGCTGAATTGTTGTAGCAGCAGGTATTTCTCTGGGTTACTGGCGACAATTTCTTCTGCTTTTTGAATCGCGCCTTTCATGCCTTTCGCGCCTTCAGTCAGTACCAGGTTTGCGCCCAGGGCTTTCAGCAGTTTGCGACGTTCAATACTCATTGTCTCTGGCATGGTCAGAGTGAGTTTATAACCGCGAGCGGCTGCCACATAAGCCAGAGCAATACCTGTGTTGCCGCTGGTGGGTTCAACCAGTTCAACGCCGGGTTTCAGCACGCCGCGTTTTTCGGCATCCCAAATCATATTGGCACCGATACGGCACTTAACGCTGAAGCTGGGGTTACGAGATTCCACCTTCGCCAGAATACGTCCGTTACCGATGCGATTCAGGCGAACCAGCGGTGTGTGACCGATAGTCAGCGAGTTATCTTCAAAAATCTTACTCATGGCCTGTCCTTAACTGTATGAAATTGGGATACAACAGGTAGCATACCCGCTCAGAGAATATGCGGAAGTAAGGATTTAGCATATCTATATGCAGAAGGGAAATAATGGCTTGCAAGATGGAATAAGGGTGGCATAAGCCACCCCTGTTTCATACAAAAAGTTTACAAAACAACCGGAAAATTGTTACCGCCATAATGCATGTTTAGCGCGATAGCAATCGACCCACATCGCTGTCGCGCCACAGACGGCCACCGGCATGATGAACAAGTTGAGCACCGGGATCATCGTGAACAGACTCGTTAATGCGCCAAACTGCATATTGGTGATTTTGCGCGTGCGCAGGGCAGTGCGCATCTCTTTGAACGGCACTTTGTGGTTGTCGAACGGATAGTCGCAGTACTGAATGGCTAACATCCAGGCGCTGAACAGGAACCACAACACTGGCGCGACGGTTTGCCCGATGCCTGGGATGAAGTAGAGGATCAGCAATACGATGGCGCGTGGCAAATACCACGCAAATTTTTGCCATTCACGTTTCATAATTCGCGGCACATCTTTCATGATGCCAAAAATTCCGGTATCCGGCGGCGTAGCGCCTGTCAGTCTTGCTTCCAGTTGTTCAGCCAATAAACCGTTAAATGGCGCGGCAATCCAGTTCGCAATAGTTGAGAAAAAATAGCCAAAAATCAGTAGCACGGAGAGAACCGCGACAGGCCACAGCAAATAGCTTAACCATTGCAGCCAGTCAGGCACGTGGCTCATTAATGATGGGATCCAGACATCCAGTTGGGTAAAGAGCCACCAGAATGCACTTCCCATCAACAAAATATTGACTAACAGAGGTAAAATGACAAAACGCCGAATCCCGGGTTGCGAGACGAGCTTCCAGCCTTGCGCAAAATAGTAAAAACCGCTGCGTGGGGAAGATGTGTATGTTGAAACCATAATCAGGAGATGCTCCTTTTGACCAATCCCAGGAAAATTCTGCGTATTTTACCGACTAATTGCGCAATGGACAGTTAGGATATGTTCGAAAAAACAGCAAAAAGCACGATTTCATCTATCTTTGTGCTGTGAAAGTTAAGAGTGCACTTGCACTCGAGGTAATCGGCAAATACTCTTAGTGAGTAAATGTTTGCCGTGGTGGCAAGGTGTTAGAACAACAGAGAATATAATGATGCAGGATTTGCGTCTGATATTAATCATTGTTGGCGCGATCGCCATAATCGCTTTACTGGTACATGGTTTCTGGACCAGCCGTAAAGAACGATCTTCTATGTTCCGCGATCGGCCATTAAAACGAATGAAGTCAAAACGTGACGACGATTCTTATGACGAGGATGTCGAAGATGATGAGGGCGTTGGTGAGGTTCGTGTTCACCGCGTAAATCATGCCCCGGCTAACGCCCAGGAGCATGAGGCTGCTCGTCCGTCGCCGCAACACCAGTACCAACCGCCTTATGCGTCTGCGCAGCCGCGTCAACCGGTTCAGCAGCCGCCTGAAGCGCAGGTATCGCCGCAACATGCTCCGCATTCAGCGCAGCCGGTTCAGCAACCGCAGCCAGTTCAGCAGCCGGCCTACCAGCCGCAGCCTGAACAGCCAGTTGTTTCGCAAGTACCGCCAGCTCCGCAACCGACGCAGCCAGCTCCCCAACCAGCGCAGCAGGCTTTCCAGGTTGCGGAACCCGTAGCGGCACCGCAGCCTGAACCTGTAAATGAACCGGCGCCAGTCACGGATAAGCCGAAGCGCAAAGAAGCGGTGATCATTATGAACGTCGCGGCGCATCACGGTAGCGAGCTGAATGGTGAACTGCTTCTTAACAGCATTCAGCAGGCGGGCTTCATCTTTGGCGATATGAATATTTACCATCGTCATCTTAGCCCGGACGGCAGTGGCCCTGCGTTATTCAGCCTGGCGAATATGGTGAAACCGGGAACATTCGATCCTGAAATGAAGGATTTCACCACTCCTGGCGTCACTATCTTTATGCAGGTTCCGTCTTATGGTGATGAACTGCAAAACTTCAAGCTGATGCTGCAATCTGCGCAGCATATCGCTGATGAAGTCGGTGGCGTGGTTCTTGACGATCAGCGCCGTATGATGACTCCGCAGAAACTGCGCGAGTATCAGGACATCATCCGCGAAGTGAAAGACGCTAACGCCTGATACACTTAAGGCAAATTAACTCTTCTTCGAACCCCCGCTTGTCGGGGGTTTTTAGCATTGATGGTGCGATATGGAATCAATCGAAAGACAACTCACAGAACTGCGAACGACGCTTCGCCATCATGAATATCTTTATCATGTGATGGATGCGCCGGAAATTCCCGACGCTGAATACGACAGGCTGATGCGTGAGCTGCGCGAGCTGGAAGCAAAACATCCGGAACTCATTACCCCGGATTCACCAACCCAGCGCGTAGGCGCAGCACCGCTGGCAGCCTTCAGCCAGATTCGTCATGAAGTTCCGATGCTGTCGCTGGACAACGTTTTTGATGAAGAGAGTTTTCTCGCCTTCAACAAACGCGTACTGGATCGTCTGAAAAGTAACGAAAAAGTCACCTGGTGCTGTGAGCTGAAGCTGGATGGTCTTGCCGTCAGCATTCTGTATGAGAATGGCGTTCTGGTCAGTGCGGCGACCCGTGGCGATGGCACCACCGGAGAAGACATTACGTCTAACGTCCGTACTATCCGCGCTATTCCGTTGAAATTGCATGGTGAGAATATCCCGGCGCGCCTGGAAGTGCGTGGTGAAGTATTCCTGCCGCAAGCTGGATTCGAAAAGATCAACGAAGAGGCGCGACGCACGGGCGGGAAAGTATTTGCTAACCCACGTAATGCGGCGGCAGGTTCGCTGCGTCAGCTTGATCCACGTATCACGGCGAAGCGACCGCTCACTTTCTTCTGCTACGGCGTTGGTGTACTGGAAGGCGGCGAGCTGCCTGACACCCATCTTGGCCGTTTAATGCAATTTAAAAAGTGGGGATTACCGGTCAGCGATCGTGTCACGTTATGTGAATCGGCAGAAGAGGTGCTGGCGTTTTATCACAAAGTTGAAGAAGACCGCCCGACGCTGGGCTTTGATATCGACGGCGTGGTGATTAAAGTCAACTCACTGGCGCAGCAGGAACAGCTTGGCTTTGTTTCACGTGCCCCGCGCTGGGCAGTGGCGTTTAAATTCCCGGCACAGGAACAGATGACTTTCGTGCGCGACGTTGAGTTTCAGGTTGGACGTACTGGCGCTATTACGCCCGTTGCGCGTCTGGAACCTGTACATGTTGCAGGCGTGCTGGTGAGCAATGCTACCTTACACAATGCCGATGAAATCGAACGTCTTGGTTTACGTATTGGCGATAAGGTGGTGATCCGCCGCGCTGGCGATGTGATCCCGCAGGTGGTTAACGTCGTGCTTTCTGAACGCCCGGAAGATACCCGTGCCGTAGAGTTCCCGACACATTGTCCGGTATGTGGTTCTGATGTTGAACGTGTGGAAGGAGAAGCAGTCGCCCGCTGTACAGGTGGCCTGATTTGCGGCGCTCAGCGTAAAGAGTCACTGAAACACTTTGTTTCCCGTCGGGCGATGGACGTTGACGGTATGGGTGACAAAATCATCGACCAGCTTGTCGAAAAAGAGTATGTCCACACACCTGCTGACCTGTTCAAACTCACCGCAGGCAAACTGACCGGACTGGAGAGAATGGGGCCGAAATCAGCGCAAAACGTGGTGAACGCGCTGGAAAACGCGAAAGAAACCACCTTTGCCCGCTTCCTTTATGCGCTTGGCATCCGCGAAGTCGGCGAGGCCACCGCAGCAGGTCTGGCGGCATATTTCGGCACGCTGGAAGCACTGGAAGCAGCCTCGATTGAAGAGCTGCAAAAAGTTCCCGATGTCGGAATTGTCGTTGCATCCCATGTTCATAACTTCTTTGCTGAAGAAAGCAACCGCAATGTCATCAGCGAGCTGTTAGCGGAAGGCGTTCGCTGGCCTGCGCCGGTCGTCATCAACGCTGAAGAGATCGACAGTCCGTTTGCCGGTAAAACCGTGGTGCTCACCGGTAGCTTAAGTCAGATGTCGCGTGATGACGCTAAAGCTCGCCTGGTCGAACTGGGCGCGAAAGTTGCGGGCAGCGTGTCGAAGAAAACCGATCTGGTGATCGCCGGAGAAGCCGCAGGTTCTAAACTGGCGAAAGCGCAGGAATTGGGCATTGAAGTGATCGACGAAGCTGAAATGCTACGTTTGCTGGGTAACTGAGATGGAAAAAGAGCAGCTGATTGAAATAGCCAATACGATAATGCCGTTTGGGAAGTATAAAGGGCGTCGCTTAATCGACCTGCCGGAAGAGTATCTTTTGTGGTTTGCCCGCAAGGATGAGTTCCCGGCGGGAAAACTCGGTGAGCTAATGCAAATCACGCTGCTGATTAAAACCGAGGGGCTGACGCAACTGGTTCAGCCCCTGAAACGACCGCTTTAAATCTTCCCAGCGTGGCTTTCCTGCTGCGCCTGTAGTTGCTCGGTCTGGCGCTTATAACGACGCGCCAGCACCGCGCAAACCATCAGCTGGATCTGATGGAAAATCATCAGTGGTAGCACCATCATACCGATAACTGACGTTGGGAACAGAATGTTCGCCATCGGAATGCCATTCGCCAGGCTCTTTTTCGAACCACAGAAGACAATCGTTATCTCATCCGCTTTATTGAAACCTAGTCGGCGTGCCATAAAGACGTTAATCACAATCACGATAGCCAACAGCACGCAGCTGACCACCACGATAAACAGCAACGATCCCCAGCCGACTTTGTGCCAGATGCCGTTAACGACGGCTTCGCTGAAGGCCGTATAGACCACCAACAGAATGGAGGTCTGGTCAGTTTTCGCAATCCACTTTTTATTGCGTGCCACCCAGTTGCCAATCCACGGGCGAGAAAGATGCCCCAACACAAAAGGCAGTAACAATTGCAGCATAATCTTACCGACCTGTTCGAGGCTGCCCTCTGCACCGTGAACATTCATCACCAGACCAACCAGCAATGGCGAAAGGAAAATACCCAGCAGGCTGGAGGCTGATGCAGAACAAACGGCCGCCGCGACGTTACCGCCCGCCATCGAAGTAAAAGCGATTGCAGACTGCACCGTGGCAGGAAGAATGCAAAGATAGAGAAAACCGGAATAGAGCATTGGATCGACGTTTACTGGTTTCCACCAGGCAAACAGCACGCCCAGAACCGGAAACAGTACGAAGGTACTGCACATCACCCACAAATGCAGTCGCCAGTGACTACCGCCTGCAATAATGGCCTCTCGCGACAACTTCGCGCCGTGCATAAAGAACAACAGGGCAATGGCTGCCGTGGTCAGATTTTCAAAGAAGGGGACAAAACCGCCTCTGGCCGGAAAGAAAGAAGCCAGTAACACCACCGTGACCAGGGTTAAGGTGAAAGGATCGAGGATACGAAAAAGTTTCATAAAGACTCCAGATGATCGATGCTTTCATTGTGCGTTGTTCTGATTGATAAATAAAACTGAATTGCTTAACAATTTGTGCGCGGTAATGGATGTGAGTAGGTTAGTCGCTTCGCCTGGTTGGCAGAGCGGGGGAGGATATCCCGGACGAGACAAATAAGACGTTCGACGAGAGAATCAGGTGACTATCGAAAAAATCACGGGAGGTTATTACTGCTGATGTTCATGGCGGTTTTAGCATTATAAGAACTGGTTTTAGAACCGCTATTTAATCGATAATGCCATTCTGAAGGTAAACTTTACCTACTTTATTATTCGCGGTGTGGTAAACCCTGGTGGCCAGGGGCAGGTTTAATACCAGACGTGGTCTGTTATCAGATATCCCACACAAATAATAAAATCAATGAATATTAATTTATTATATATTTGTCCTGTGATTGTTTGGCGTTATTGTTTTGTTGGGCTAATAATAACTCTAACTAATACATAATCCTTGCATAGTGACAAGGTATCGAGCTGAATGTTTTCAGTATTGATATCAAATTGCAATTGATCATCACGATAAAAAGTATTGGTAAATTTGATGAAATTCCGGATATTTAAAGAGGAGGCTCAAAATCGAAGGGGAAGAAAGTGAATCTAAGACTACAGTTAAAAGTTCTTTCATTTCTGCAATTCTTTTTGTGGGGAAGTTGGCTGAACACATTTGGCTCTTATATGTTTATTACGCTGCGCTTCAAAGGAGAAGATATTGGCGCAGTCTACAGTACACTAGGTATTGCCGCAGTAATAACGTCAACATTATTTGGCATTGTGGCAGATAAATGGATTAGTGCTAAATGGATTTATGCCGCCTGTCATTTTTTTGGCGCAGTAACATTATTTATCGCCGCATCAGTCACAACACCCTCGGCAATGTTCATTGTCATTTTACTGAATTCTCTCGTTTATATGCCAACGCTTGGTTTGAGTAATACGATATCCTATTACCGTATACAAAATGCGGGGATGGATATTGTGAGTGAATTTCCGCCGATACGCATCTGGGGAACGATCGGATTTATTGTTGCGATGTGGGCGGTGAGTCTGGCGGGGTTTGAATTAAGCCATATGCAATTGTATATCGGCGCGGCGGCTTCGTTAGGGTTAAGTCTGTTTACGTTGACATTACCTGTTGTACCGGTGGCTAAATCTAACCAGGCGCAAGGAATGATAGATGTTCTGGGGCTGCGTGCATTTACACTGTTTAAAAACAGAAAAATGGCTATTTTCTTTATCTTTGCCATGCTGCTCGGTGCAGAGTTACAGATTACCGGGATGTTTGGTAATACCTTTCTACACAGCTTCGAAAGTGTTCCAGAGTTTGCGAATAGTTATGTTGTCACCCACGCTTCTATTCTGTTATCGATTTCTCAGATTTCCGAAGTCTGTTTCATTCTTGCCATTCCATTTTTTCTGAAGAAATATGGTATTAAAAATGTCATGCTGATGAGCATGATTGCCTGGATGCTGCGCTTTGGTTTATTCGCTTATGGCGATCCATCATTCGGCGGTACAATTCTATTAATTCTTTCAATGATCGTTTATGGCTGTGCCTTTGATTTTTTCAATATATCTGGCTCGGTATTTGTTGAACAAGAAGTTGATCCATCGATTCGTAATAGTGCTCAGGGCGTATTCCTGATGATGGCTAATGGTTTTGGTTGTATTCTGGGTGGCTTTGTTAGCGGCAAAGTTGTTGATTATTTAACAACGGATGGCAATCCACAGTGGTCAACTATTTGGCTGGTATTTGCCGGATATTCACTGGTTCTTGCTCTCGCATTTATGGTGTTGTTTAAATATAAACATGACGGTGCAGCGACGACTTCCAGTCATTACGCCTAAAACGGTATTTATATTTTATTTTAATTAGCTAAAGAGGGTATTATGGCAAATCAATTATATAACCAGTGTCGGGTTTATTGCGCACCCTGGCGATTAGATGCTTTAAATTTAAATGACATTATCGATCAATGGATTGACGATGGCCTGCTACCGCCTTTAATTCATACTTTTCTTCCCTATCGTGATGATGCCGGTGCTTCCAGCGAAGAAGAGATTTTTGTTAACGATGTCGCGAATATGGACAACAGCGTTGGGGTTATTGGTTATTTTGATGGTGGAACCTATGATTCCGGTTGTGCGTGGGAAGTGGGCTACGCATGGGCTTTAGGGATGCCGGTTCATCTGGTAACGACTGATTTTCTGTTATGGGCATCTGGTAATTCTTCAGAGTTTTACCCTATAAGTAAGCTGATGAACTACGTCGCAAAAGTGGTTTCAGTGTCTGATTCTGATGCCAGTATCAGCAACTATCGTGAACAAATGACAGACATCATTAATCGTGCGTTGCAAATTTTTCAACAAAATTTAATCGCAGACTTTGGCACAACGATTGCGCCAGCGATACCGGTAACTCCACTGCCCATTGAGTATGATTATTATCTTGATCCTAATTTTATGTATACAGAACCCTCTCGGGGATTACTGGAGGATATCAAAGATGCGATCATTAGTTCAGGGAAGACATTTATCGTTGGCGACAACATGAATGATATTGCGACTGATATTGATAACTTAAGAAGATCCAGACAGGCCGTTTTTTATTCAGACACCTTTGAACCAAATGTCGATACCGGTATTATGAATGGCATTGCGTATGCGTTAGGGCAGCAATCTATTATTTATTGTAGCAAACAACAAAAATATCAGTCTGCGCTGGCGACCGATTATCTGAATTTAATGATTACCTGGTCATCAACTGTGGCACATTCATTTGCAGAACTTGAAACATTGATTGGAAATGCAGAAGTATAATTGTGTGTTTTTCTTGATTATCAGGTGAGTGATTGCCTGATAATCAGTTTTTTGTACTTTGAAATCAACTGCAAAAATAAAATCTCTCTGTCGAAATATCGAGTTTCTATATTTCATGAAGGGGGATGGTATGATCTATTTAAAAATTATATTGAATATTGATGATAAATGTATTGGTCACTAACGACTTCTTTTCGTTATAAAAATGATGACTCATATTTAACGAGTAATGTTTATTACAAGGACTTGCCATGAACCAATCTCATTTTTCACAAAACCCGTGGTATTGCGCAGATATCATTCGTCGTCACAAACCAGACTTTACCCCACGCGTTGCGTTTATTCTTGGTTCGGGGCTGGGGGCGTTAGCTGAACAAATTGAAGACGCAGTTGCCATTTCTTATACCGATTTGCCAGGGTTTCCGGTGAGCACTGTACACGGTCATGCAGGAGAATTGATCCTCGGTGTGCTCTCTGGTGTACCTGTTGCCTGCATGAAAGGTCGCGGTCATTTTTATGAGGGGCGGGGAATGACCGTCATGACTGATGCTATTCGAACCTTCAAGTTGCTGGGCTGTGAACTGTTGTTCTGTACTAACGCTGCAGGCTCGCTTTGCCCAGAAGTGGGGGCGGGGAGCCTGGTGGCGCTGAAAGATCACATCAACACGATGCCAGGCACACCGATGACAGGCCTGAATGATGATCGCTTCGGTGAACGCTTTTTCTCATTAGCGAACGCTTACGATGCTGGTTATCGCGCTGTTTTACAGGTTGTTGCGCAGGAAGAAAGTTTTCCGCTGACAGAAGGTGTTTTTGTTTCTTATCCAGGGCCTAATTTCGAAACTGCGGCAGAAATTCGCATGATGCAGATGATTGGCGGTGACGTAGTGGGGATGTCTGTAGTGCCTGAAGTGATCACTGCACGTCATTGCGAAATGAAAGTCGTTGCCGTGTCAGCAATAACCAACATGGCTGAAGGTTTAAGCGATGTGAAATTGTCACATGCCCAAACGCTGGCAGCAGCAGAATTATCCCGGCAAAACTTTATTAACCTGATTTGCGGATTCTTACGCAAAATCGCCTGAAAATAATAAATGATGGCCCTGCGGATGGGGCCATCTCACTGCGATAAGGAAATAAAAATGAATATCGCAACGCGCTTAAAGGTTATGTCTTTCTTGCAATATTTTATCTGGGGGAGTTGGCTAGTTACCCTCGGATCTTACATGATAAACACCTTACATTTTTCCGGGGCTGATGTGGGTATGGCATACAGTTCTAAAGGTATTGCGGCTATTATTATGCCAGCCATTATGGGCATTATTGCCGATAAATGGTTACGGGCTGAACGTACCTATATGTTGTGCCACCTAATTTGCGCCGGGGTGCTTTTTTATGCAGCATCCGTTACAGAGCCGAACATGATGTTCTGGGTAATGTTGCTTAACGCGATGGCTTTCATGCCAACAATTGCGTTATCCAATAGTGTTTCCTATTCTTGTCTGGCACAGGCCGGATTAGATCCAGTAGCCAGTTTCCCGCCAATCCGTGTCTATGGCACTGTGGGATTTATTATCGCCATGTGGTTAGTGAGTTTATTGCATTTTGAGTTGAGCAGTGTGCAGTTATATATCGCATCTGGTGCATCTTTAGTATTAGCTGTCTATGCGTTAACGCTGCCGAAAATACCGGTGGCGGAACATAAAACAAGTACAACGTTTTCCAGTAAGTTAGGATTAGATGCATTTGTCTTGTTTAAAAATCCGCGTATGGCGATCTTCTTTTTATTCGCCATGTTATTGGGTGCGGTGCTGCAAATTACTAACGTCTTTGGTAATCCTTTCCTGCATGATTTTGCCCGTAACCCTGAATTTGCTGATAGCTTCGTGGTGAAATATCCTTCCATTCTGCTCTCGGTTTCGCAAATGGCGGAGGTCGGCTTCATTCTTACCATTCCATTCTTCCTGAAGCGTTTTGGCATAAAAACCGTCATGTTGATGAGTATGGTAGCGTGGACATTACGTTTTGGCTTCTTTGCTTATGGCGATCCGTCACCTGGTGGCTTTGTATTATTGCTGCTGTCGATGATTGTGTATGGTTGTGCCTTCGACTTTTTCAATATCTCCGGTTCAGTGTTTGTCGAGCAGGAAGTGGACTCCAGTATTCGCGCCAGCGCCCAGGGGGTATTTATGACGATGGTCAATGGCGTTGGTGCGTGGATTGGCTCTCTTTTGAGTGGTATGGCGGTTGACTATTTTACGGTTGATGGAGTGAAAGACTGGCAAACTATCTGGCTGGTATTTGCTGCGTATGCACTGGTCTTAGCGGTGATCTTTGCCCTGTTCTTCCGTTATAAACATGAACCTGAAAAAATGGCACAAAAATCATTAGCTCACTGATGTAAACGGGGTTGACCCTGATTGCAATGTGCTAGATTTGGAGCCTTACTCATACCGTATGGAGCGCAATATTTATGGAAAGTACGCATCGTATTGATCTCAAGTTATTGCGCTATTTTCTTGCGGTTGCAGAAGAACTTCACTTTGGGCGGGCAGCCGCGCGACTCAATATGTCGCAACCGCCATTGAGTATTCATATCAAAGAGTTGGAACAACAGTTGGGCACTTTGCTGTTTGTTCGTCATTCGCGCAGTGTGGCGCTCACTCATGCGGGAAAAATTTTACTGGAAGAGTCACGTCGCCTACTGGCTAACGCCAGCCAGGCATTGGCTCGAGTAGAACAGATTGGTCGTGGTGAAGCAGGGCGCATTGAGCTGGGCGTAGTGGGAACAGCAATGTGGGGGCGAATGCGCCCCGCGATGCGACGATTTCTGAAAGAGTGTCCTAATGTTCACGTCTCATTTCGTGAAAAATCGCCAGGAATGCAAATGGCGTTGCTCGAGCGGCGTGAACTGGACGCGGGTATCTGGCGGATGGCGATTGAACCAACAGCAGGATTTACCAGTCTGCGATTACATAAATCCTCGTTTCTGGTGGCGATACCGGAAGATCATCATCTGGCATCGAGAACTGCTATTCCCCTAACTGCATTACGTAATGAGTACTTTGTGACGCTACCTTCAGTTCATTCTGACTGGGCATTTCTACAGCGCGTTTGTCAACATGCGGGATTTTCACCCATGATTGTTCGCGAAGCGGTAGAGCCGCAAACGGTGTTGGCGATGATCAGCATGGGGTTGGGCGTTACGCTGATGGCGGACAGCTATGCACAAATGAGCTGGCCGGGCGTGGTATTTCGGCCGTTAGAGGAACGCATACCAGCCGATCTGTATATCGTCTATGAACAGCAACAGGCGACGCCGGCGCTGGAAAGGTTGGTTAATGCTTTGATAGCGTGAAAGGATATCGCACATAGCAAAAAAGCGCCTTTAGGGCGCTTTTTTACATTGGTGGGTCGTGCAGGATTCGAACCTGCGACCAATTGATTAAAAGT
>NZ_JABWNC020000029.1:0-35953 GCF_013368855.2 Escherichia sp. 93.0816
ATGAACGGGGAAATGGTTAGATTTGCGGTGATGATCCGATAGGGCTGGCGGGGGGCATTAATCTTTATCAGTATGCGCCTAATCCGTTAAGCTGGATAGATCCTCTGGGTTTGAAATGTGGGCAACCTGAATGGACAAATCATGGAAGGATATAATTAAATCAACAAAATCAGGCCCGACAAAATATTCTCCTGACATTGATATTAAAACGCTGGAATACGATGTTTTTAATACAGGCACACCTGTTACGAACGGTAAACCATGGAAAGTAAAAGATATGGGAAAAGTTATTGGGGCCAGTGAGGGTAAAGAATCTCAATGGGTTCGAGTTGAACTTAGCGGTGGGACAATACATGGACATCCTATATCACTCGATGAATTCCGAAGGCTAACAATACCATGAACATTGATTTCTTAGGAAAAAAAGGGAATATATTTTTTAATGACTTTTCCCTGAAACAAAGCATCCCTCTTAATGAACAGCGAGATGAACTTAAGGAAGATATGCTCCAGGTTGAATATCCTGGTGGGTATCTTTTGGATGTTGGGTGGCGACCATCTTTTGATATAAATGGGAAGTTTTATATTTGTTTAATAAAGGATTTTGATTGGGATACGCCCATTTATAATGGTTCTGCGAAAGATATTGTCTCATTATTATTTGAAATTAACAAAGCTATAAATAAACTTTAAAAAAAGCCGGGAAGAAAATTAAATCTTCCCGGCTTTTTATTATTTAACCCTCGTTCAGCATACTAAACATCCCGTTCCGCAACCCCTTAACCACCTGTTTAACCTGATAAAGCTCCTCCCGCAGTTTCTGCATCTCGTCACTGTCAGCGATGATGGTCAGGCACCCCTCCGAAATCTTCACCGTCACACCTCGCCCGGTATCAAATCCCGCCTCAGTCAGCAGTCGCCTTTAAGGTGCAGCCTGGGGGGCCGTGAGTAATACGTGGTCATGCCGATTTTACGGTTCTCATGCCGGTCGCTGACATAGCCCACCTGTTAATAGTGCTGTGTTTTGGAAATGGTGACTTCTGGCGTAATATCGTGTTCAGCCATGATTAATTACCTTAATTAGTTGCTTGTGGTGAGCGGTGATTAAGGGGGGCTGCCCCAGGGAAAGATCACATAACGCTGCTTTTTTGCACTAAATAATTCGCACTATATATTCAATAATTTATTAATTCCTTATTACTCAAAACTGTTTTTCACAGCTTATATATAATCAAATGCTCCTTACATAAATAAGGAGAACATAATGGCACTTAAAAAATGATGGAGCATATTTCTATTATCCCCGATTACAGACAAGCCTGGAAAGTGGAACATAAATTGTCAGATATCCTGGCGCTGACAATCTGTGCCGTCATTTTCGGGGCTGAAGGATAGGAAGATATAGAGGATTTTGGGGAAACACATCTCGATTTTTTGAAGCAATATGGTCATTTTAAAAATGGCATCCCTGTTCACGATTCCATTGCCAGCGTTGTATCCTGTATCAGTCCTGCAAAATTTTAACTGGATGCGTGACTGCCATTCCTCAAATGATAAAGACGTCATTGCAATTGATGGCAAAACGCTCCGGCACTCTTATGATAAGAGTCGCCGCAAGGGAGCGATTCATGTCATTAGTGCGTTCTCAACTATGCACAGTCTGAGCCTTGGGCAGATTAAGACAGATGAGAAATCCAATGAGATTACAGCGACCTCGCGTCAGTCCTTGCGGAGGGCGTCTAACCCCGCCCCTTCCCTAAAAACAACACCCACTCACAGCAACCTGAACCCATCCGCGTCCTGCCATGCCGGGAATTTTTCGCGATATTCGCGTAATGCCACCATCGAAAGTTCCGCATCTATGCGTGTGGCCTGGTGCGGTTCGGCGGTAGCGAGAGTTTCGCCTTGCGGATTAATCACCCGACTATCACCGCGATAGTGGCAGCCATTGCCATCACTACCCACGCGATTACATCCCACCACATATGCCTGGTTTTCAATAGCGCGAGCCGTCAGCAAAGCCTGCCAGTGCAGAGAGCGCGGGGCAGGCCAGTTGGCGACGTAGATGGCGAGGTCATAATCATTGAGATTGCGCGACCACACCGGAAAACGCAGGTCGTAGCACACCTGCGGCAAAATACGCCAGCCGCGCCATTCCACAATCACTCGCTCATTGCCCGCTTTATAATGCAGATGCTCATCCGCCATGCGGAACAGATGACGCTTGTCATAAAAATGTACCGTGCCGCCCGGCTCAACCAGCAAAAAGCGATTAACCGAACCTGAGTCCGTTTGCAATGCAACACTGCCCGCAATCAACGCATTGCACTGTTGCGCTTTGGCGCTCATCCAGTCCACCACGTTCTCTTGCGATAGCGATGAAACCGCCGCTTCCATGGCAAAGCCGCTGGTGAACATCTCTGGTAGAACGATCACATCGCGCCCGGTAATACCTTCCAGTTGACGATCAAAATGGCGCAGGTTGGCAGGACCATCCATCCACACCAACGGTTGCTGCAAAAGCGTAATCTTCAAACCAGGCACGGTGTACAACTCCTTTATTCGAGGGGTTTTATAACTTTAACACTTTATCAGGCTATTACCTTACTGCGGAATAAATTGATAACAAATGCAGATATTGGAAATATCTGATTTGCAAAATATCGTGTTATCGCCAGGCTTTAGGGTGTTAATAACATGGGCAGGATAAGCTCGGGAGGAATGATGTTTAAGGCAATAACGACAGTCGCCGCTTTGGTCATCGCCACCAGTGCAATGGCGCAGGATGATTTAACAATTAGCAGCCTGGCAAAGGGCGAAGCTACCAAAGCTGCGTTTAATCAGATGGTGCAAGGGCATAAGCTACCAGTCTGGGTGATGAAAGGCGGTACTTATACCCCCGCACAAACCGTAACGTTGGGAGATGAGACTTATCAGGTGATGAGTGCGTGCAAACCGCATGATTGCGGCTCGCAACGTATTGCGGTGATGTGGTCCGAGAAATCTAATCAGATGACGGGTCTGTTCTCGACTATTGATGAGAAAACTTCGCAAGAGAAGCTCACCTGGCTGAATGTGAACGATGCGCTCTCGATTGATGGTAAAACGGTGCTGTTCGCGGCATTGACTGGCAGCCTGGAAAACCATCCAGATGGATTTAATTTCAAATAATTAGCAGATAAAGAAACGGAGCCTTTCGGCTCCGTTATTCAATTACGCGGCTTCAACTTTCCGCACTTTCTCCGGCAACTTTACCGGCTTCGTCGCCAGCTCTTCCGGATCAAAGTCATCAACGTTAATACTACGCAGACGGCTCTCTTCCGCTTTCACCAGAATGGCGGCTTCATCTTTATCAATCAGCCCCTTCGCCAACGCGTTGTGTGCCAGTTCATCCAGACGGGTAAATGGCAGATTTTTACCCAGTTCTTTACAGATCCGCTGATGAATCGGATCGGCGGCAATCACATCCACCAGTGCCTCTTCCAGCAAGCCAACCGGATTATGCTCACTCGGCGTCAGGTACTGACCGCGACCAATGCGAGAACGGGTGGCGTTTGGCACTTGTAAAATCTTCGCCACCTTATGATCCAGCTTGTCAGACGGCGCCAGATAGTGACGACCGGTTGGGAAGATCACCACATTCAGCAGCCCGGCAACCACGCGGTTCGGGAAGTTTTGTAGCAAATCATCCATCGCCTGTTCAGCCTGATACAGCGCATCCTGTACACCCCAATGCACCAGTGGCAGGTCGGCTTCATTACGGCCTTCGTCGTCATAACGTTTCAAAACGGCGGAGGCGAGGTAAAGCTGACTTAAAATATCCCCCAGACGTGCCGAGATACGCTCACGACGTTTCAGGCTACCACCCAGCACCGCCATCGACACATCAGAAAGCAGGGCGAGGTTGGCGCTCAGGCGGTTCAGGTGCTGGTAATAACGTTTAGTCGCATCGCCGGTTGGTGTGCTACTGGTTAAACCGCGCGTCAAACCGAGCCAGAAGCTACGAACTTTGTTACTACCGACGTGACCGATATGTTTGAACAACAGTTTATCGAACGCATTGACGTCATTGTTCTTCGCCGCTTCCATCTCTTCGAGCACGTAGGGATGGCAACGAATCGCCCCCTGACCGAAGATCATCATACTACGGGTCAGAATATTCGCCCCTTCAACGGTGATGGCAATCGGTGCGCCCTGGTAAGCTCGCGCCAGGAAGTTGCTCTGACCGAGCATAATGCCTTTACCACCAGTGATATCCATCGCATCGATAATCGACTGCTGCCCACGGTGGGTACAGTGATACTTAACGATAGCCGACAGCACGGCGGGTTTTTCACCGAGCATAATGCCGTAGGTAATCAGCGATGCCGCAGCATCCATTACGTACGCATTACCGGCAATACGCGCCAGCGGCTCTTCAATCCCTTCCATCTTACCGATAGAGATTTTGAATTGACGACGAATGTGAGCATACGCGCCCGTTGCCAGCGCCACCGACTTCACGCCGCCGGTTGAGTTGGAAGGCAGGGTGATGCCACGACCTACCGAGAGACACTCCACCAGCATCCGCCAGCCTTGTCCGGCCATTTTGGGGCCGCCGATAATGTAATCGATCGGTACGAAGACATCTTTACCGCGCGTCGGTCCGTTCTGGAACGGCACGTTCAGCGGGAAGTGGCGACGACCAATTTCCACGCCCGGCGTGGTGGTCGGGATAAGCGCACAGGTAATGCCTAAATCTTCTGCACCACCCAGCAGTTTGTCCGGGTCGGAGAGTTTAAACGCCAGCCCAAGCACGGTCGCAATGGGGGCCAGCGTAATGTAGCGTTTGTTCCAGGTCAGACGCATCCCCAGCACCTGCTGGCCCTGCCATTCGCCCATGCAGACAATCCCGGTATCCGGAATAGCGCCCGCATCGGAACCCGCTTCCGGGCTGGTCAGCGCAAAGCAAGGGATCTCCTGACCACGCGCCAGACGCGGCAGATAGTGATTTTTCTGCTCATCAGTGCCGTAATGTTGCAGCAGTTCGCCCGGGCCTAATGAGTTCGGCACGCCGACGGTAATCGCCAGAATCCCGCTCACCCCGGAGAGTTTTTGCAGCACGCGAGACTGGGCATAAGCCGAGAACTCCAGCCCACCGTACTCTTTCTTGATGATCATCGCGAAGAAACGGTGTTCTTTCAGATACGCCCACAGCTCCGGCGGCAGATCGGCCAGTTCATGGGTTATCTGGAAATCATTCGCCATCCGGCAGGCTTCTTCTACCGGGCCATCGAGAAACGCTTGCTCTTCAGCGGTCAGGCGCGGCTGCGGATAGTTATGCAGCTTTTTCCAGTCCGGCTTGCCCTGGAACAAATCGCCTTCCCACCAGGTCGTTCCGGCGTCAATCGCTTCTTTCTCAGTGCGCGACATCGGCGGCATCACCTTACGGAAACCGCGAAACACCGGCGCTGAAATCATCGACTTACGCATTGGCGCAAAGTTAAACGGCACGAGGATAATGGCCAGAGGCACCAGTACCCACGCCGACCACAGACCAGCGACGCCGAGGGCGGCTGTCCAGGCGAGCAAAATCAAACTGCTGATAAATAAGCTCACGCGGTGATAAAACAACGCGCCGAGCAGGACAACCGTAGCGAGAATACTCAAAATCATCATAACGAAAAGCCCCTTACTTGTAGGAGGTCTGACCACTTGTGATGATATGGTTGTAGTGGATGTAAAAACATTTAGCAATGCGTTTACAATATAATTACAACAAAGCTCACATTGTTGCTGTTTTTATCCGCACTTCGGGTCAAAAAGTCCTGGTCATTCCGCCGCGCTGGTCTTCTCGCTTCTGGTGGTATCCGGTACACTGCATTTTGTCTATTTCATTTATGCTGAAGGATATCCTCATGTACCAGGATCTTATTCGTAACGAACTGAACGAAGCGGCGGAAACGCTGGCTAACTTTTTAAAAGATGACGCCAATATTCACGCCATTCAGCGCGCGGCGGTCCTGTTAGCAGACAGTTTTAAAGCCGGTGGCAAGGTGCTTTCCTGCGGCAACGGCGGCTCCCATTGCGACGCTATGCACTTTGCTGAAGAACTGACGGGGCGTTACCGTGAAAACCGTCCGGGCTACCCGGCGATTGCCATTTCCGATGTCAGCCACATCACCTGTGTGGGTAATGATTTTGGGTTTAACGATATTTTCTCCCGTTACGTTGAAGCAGTAGGTCGCGAAGGTGATGTGCTGCTGGGGATCTCCACCTCCGGTAACTCAGCTAACGTAATCAAGGCGATTGCGGCGGCGCGTGAGAAGGGCATGAAAGTGATCACCCTCACCGGTAAAGACGGCGGCAAAATGGCTGGCACGGCGGATATCGAAATTCGCGTTCCGCACTTTGGCTATGCCGATCGCATTCAGGAGATCCACATTAAAGTTATCCATATCCTGATCCAGTTAATTGAAAAAGAGATGGTTAAGTAAGAGCACTTCCCCCTCTCCCTTTCAGGGAGAGGGCCGGGGTGAGGGTAACAGCACTCACCTTTTTACTTTTTAATCAATCTTCGCCGGGGGCATTTCCCCCGCTGTTGTGGAGGTTACCCATGTGCGAACTGCTCGGGATGAGCGCCAACGTCCCAACCGATATCTGCTTTAGTTTCACCGGGCTTGTACAGCGCGGTGGTGGAACCGGGCCACATAAAGATGGCTGGGGCATTACCTTTTACGAAGGCAAAGGTTGTCGCACATTTAAAGATCCACAACCCAGCTTTAATTCCCCCATCGCCAAACTTGTCCAGGACTACCCGATAAAATCCTGCTCGGTAATCGCTCATATTCGCCAGGCCAATCGGGGCGAGGTGGCGCTGGAAAATACTCACCCGTTTACCCGCGAGCTATGGGGACGCAACTGGACTTATGCGCATAACGGGCAACTGACGGGCTATAAATCACTGGAAACCGGCAACTTCCGTCCGGTAGGCGAAACCGACAGCGAAAAAGCCTTCTGCTGGTTGTTGTATAAACTGACGCAGCGTTATCCGCGCACGCCGGGCAACATGGCGGCGGTGTTTAAATATATCGCCTCACTGGCGGATGAGTTGCGGCAGAAGGGCGTTTTCAACATGCTGCTTTCAGACGGGCGCTATGTAATGGCGTATTGCTCGACTAATTTACACTGGATCACCCGCCGCGCGCCGTTTGGCGTGGCAACGTTGCTGGATCAGGATGTGGAAATCGACTTCAGCTCGCAGACCACACCGAATGATGTGGTCACGGTGATTGCGACTCAGCCGCTGACGGGCAATGAAACCTGGCAAAAGATTATGCCAGGCGAATGGCGCTTATTTTGCCTCGGGGAGCGTGTAGTTTGATGCCAGTTGTGGCTGCACAACTTCGTGGCTTAACGGCTTGCTGACCACGTAACGACCATTGACCACAGAAACGGTTGGTGGCTTACGGGTTTGCTCAAAGTAGTCGTAGCCCGGCTTCAGTTGCTCCCAGAAGTCCTTAAAGTTGGAATATTTATGGCGCTTCATATTGGCGTCGGTCATGCGGAACGGGTAAATACTCACCTGCACGCTCGGCTGACCAAACACCAGCGCACCAGTAACGAACTGGAAGATCTCATCAATACCCTGATTGGTCATCGCGTAGCAGCCGATGGAAACACAATCGCCGTGGATCATCAGGTATTTCCCTTCATAACCATGCGCACGGTCATAGGCATTGGGGAATCCAATATTAATCGCTTTGTAGTAACGGCTGTCTGGTTTTAACTGATTACGCTGGACGCTATAAAACCCTTCCGGGCTTTTGAAATCGCCCTGACGCTGTTTTGGCCCTAAGCCGCCGGAATATTTACAGATTTTATAGCTGTCGAGCAGTTGATATTGCTCGCCCATTTTGACGTAGAGATCGAGCGTACGTTCTTCCTTGAAGATCTGGATGTAGACAGGGGATCCCATCAACTGCTGCTTATACTCTTTGCTCACTGGCGTGGTGGAACTACCGCTGCCCAGTAAACTGGCAAACGAAACGCACGGGATCAACAACATCGCAAGAATTAATGCGATTTTACGCATACTGCTTATTCCTTGATAAAACGGTTACACACGCCAGGGCGGCAAAATAGATCCCAAATCGGAATAGTCTGGATTTGGAAGGCTCACATTAGCACCAAAAGAGTTTTACGCAAGCCTGTCGGTGCAGGGTTTACAAATTTAGCATAAGAGGCGATTTTCAAAAGTCCGAAAAGCGCATGTATCGCGGATTAATTACTTATTTCCTAAGATTATGAAACCCCAATATTAATATGCAAATAAGCGATTAATAATCCCGTTTACTCTCCCGGTCTTTTAAAATTCTCATCTTCATTCAGCCGGTTTATGTCCTTCATGTCTTCGTTCTTTCACGGCAGATTTCTGCATCCAGGCGTGTTTTCGTTATGCGTTTTGCTTCCTGTACTCGCCAGCGCCACCACATCACACATCTCTTTCAGCTACGCCGCCCGCCAGCGAATGCAAAACCGTGCCAGACTGCTAAAACAGTACCAGGCACATTTGAAAAAACAGGCCAGCTATATTGTGGAAGGCAATGCCGAAAGCAGAAGGGCACTGCGGCAACACAACCGCGAACAGATAAAACAGCATCCAGAATGGTTTCCTGCACCGCTCAAGGCGAGTGACAGACGCTGGCAGGCACTGGCAGAGAACAACCATTTCTTAAGCAGCGATCATCTGCATAACATCACCGAAGTGGCGATTCACCGCCTGGAGCAGCAGCTTGGCAAGCCCTACGTCTGGGGCGGCACGCGGCCCGATCAAGGCTTCGACTGCAGCGGGTTGGTTTTTTATGCCTACAACAAGATCCTCGAGGCGAAACTCCCGCGCACGGCCAATGAGATGTATCACTACCATCGGGCAACGATTGTGGCGAATAACGACCTGCGCCGGGGGGATTTGCTGTTTTTCCATATTCACAGCCGTGAGATTGCCGATCATATGGGCGTGTATCTGGGAGACGGTCAGTTTATCGAGTCGCCGCGCACGGGGGAAACCATTCGGGTAAGTCGGTTAGCTGAACCTTTCTGGCAGGATCATTTTTTAGGCGCGCGACGGATTTTGACGGAAGAGACGATTTTGTAGAACGGATAAGGCGTTCACGCCGCATCCGGCGGTTATGCGCTGGTGCCTGATGCGACGCTGGCGCGTCTTATCAGGCCTACTAGTCTGAGAATTTTTTGCGAGCCGCTTTCCCGATGTAACACAACCTAATTGTCGACTTTTCCTTTTTCTCTTACCGTTGAGAAAAAGGAGTCGCTATGTCTGAATATCGTCGTTATTACATCAAGGGGGGAACATGGTTTTTCACGGTAAATTTACTGAATCGTCGAAGCCAGCTTTTGACCACCCAGTACCAGACGCTCCGTAACGCCATTGTTAAAGTTAAGCGAGCCAGACCTTTTGAAATTAACGCCTGGGTAGTTTTACCGAAGCATATGCACTGTATCTGGACATTACCCGAAAGCGATGATGATTTTTCCTCTCGCTGGCGGGAGATTAAAAAACAGTTCACCTAGGCTTGCGGATTGAAAAATATCTGGCAACCGCGTTTTTGGGAGCACGCCATCCGCAATACGAAAGATTATCGCCATCATATTGATTATATTTATATAAATCCAGTAAAGCATGGTTGGGTAAAGCAGGTGAGTGATTGGCCATTCTCAACGTTCCATCGCGATGTCGCGCAAGGGTTATATCCCATCGATTGGGCGGGAGACGTAACGGATTTTGGTGCCGGGGAGCGTATCATTTTATAATTGTGCGCCGGTGCCGGATGCGCTTACGCTTATCCGTATATGGACACCTCCCGTTGTGCAAGTTATTTTTCATCTGTGTGACGGGAGTAAGTTGCATTCGTATATCCGGCCTCTCTTACGGTACCGTCGTACCCGGCCATGATGTTATCTGCACATCTGTTTCCTTTCGGCCTGCCGGCTTTGCTTTGCAGGGAGCCATGGATAAGGTCGGATTTACCAGATGTCGGTCTTACCTGTTACACATCAGTTTTTCATCACTTTGCACGCTTACGGCAGGTTTGTTGCTCGTTTACTTACAGGGACCTCAGTGCTGCTTACGCTGCATTCTTCACCCCATGGTATTCTTCACCACGATTTAATATCGCCCACGCTATCCGGATGTTTTTATTTGCCAGCGCCACCACGGCGATATTGTTATTACGTCTTTCTGCCACCGACTGTAGCCAGAGGCTGCGTCTGTCTGTTTTTCCGGCGCTGAACCTCAGGACTGCACGGGCACCATGGATCAGCAGCGTTCTCAGGTAACTGTCACCCCGTTTGCTGATATGGCCCAGCCGCTCTTTTCCGCCGCTTGAATGCTGTCGCGGAACCAGTCCAATAAAGGCTGACATTTCCCGACCGTTTTTAAATTGCTTCGCATCGCCCCCGGCAGCCACCAGAGCACTCGCCACTATCGGGCCAAAACCCTCTATTTCCATCAGCCGTTTTATGCGGATATCGTCCCGTGCCGCCTGCTGAAGACGCCGGTCATGACGCGATATGCGCTCATCCAGCATTTGCATTTCCTCTGACAGCTCGCACAACAGACGGATGAAGCGGTCATTCCACTGCTCCTGCTGCGACAGGATTTCCGGCAGGATTTTACGCACGTGATTTATCCCCACTGGCAGCACCAGACCAAATTCACTCAACAGCCCCCGGATTTCATTGCACAGTGCCGTCCGCTCGCGGATTATCCTGGCCCGGACCCGGTGCTCTGCCTGCAGCGTCTGCTGAGCTTCCGATTTGAGAGCGACAAAACGCATACCAGGCCTGCTGATGGCCTCGCAGATGGCTGCTGCATCATTGGCGTCGTTTTTGTTGCCTTTGAGATAAGGTTTGACGAGTTTCGGCGGAATAATACGCACGGTATGGCCCATGCGGGTGAGCTCGCGGGCCCAGTAATGGGAAGAGCCACAGGCCTCAATACCAATAAGACAGGGAGAAAGGCCGGAGAAAAACGTCATCATGTGGGCACGGCGCAGGGTTTTTCGCAGTACCACTTTTTCATGGTGATCGACGCCGTGGATCTGGAAAACATTTTTTGCAAGGTCGAGACCAATACGCTTAATATTCATGACGGACACCTCCACCTGGGAACTGAGTACACCTCAGTCTGGCACATTGATGCCGTAAGGCGGGAGGTGTCCATCACATCGGCCTACAAATTTGTGCCTTAACGGTAGGCCGGATAAGGCGTTCACGCCGCATCCGGCGGTTGTGCGCCGGTGCCGGATGCGCTTACGCTTATCCGGCCTACAAATTTATGCCTTAACCGTAGGCCGGATAAGGCGTTTACGCCGCATCCGGCGGTTGTGCGCTGATGCCTACATCAACGCCCCCATAATCTTCAACTCCAGCTCATCCGGCACTTCGTTATACGACAGCACATGCAGCCCCGGCGCAAACAACCTTGCGTAGCGCGCCAGCAAAGGACGCAGTTGCGGCGGAACCAGCAGCACCGGATCTTTCCCCGCCGCTTTCATCTGTTCCTTCACCTGCGGCATCGTGCTCTGGAACTGGTTGAGCATATTCGGGTCCACCGGCACGCTGTCGAGCATCACTTTGCCGGCCTGTTGCGCCTGATTCACCACGTTGGTCAGCAGATTTTCCAGCTCATTATTCAACGTATACACCGTCAGCTCCTGCTTGCGAACGAACGGATGGGTAATGCTGCGCCGCAGCGCCAGGCGCACATCGGCGGCCAGCAGAATAGGATCCTTGGTCACCGTGCTACTGGCAACCAGCACGGTGGCGATGGTGACGATATCGCGCAGGGAAACGCCTTCGGTCAGCAGCGCACGGTACACTTTCAGCAACTGGCTGTAATTCAGCGCCGCGCTTAAGTCTTCCGCCAGTCGCGGTGCCATCGACGCCAAACGGTTATGCAACTGCGTAATATCATCATAGTTAAACAAATCAGGAATATAGCTGCGCACAATCTTATTTACATGGGTAGCAATCACGCTGGCGCTATCGATCACCTGATACCCCATATTCAGCGCCTTCGCTTTCTGCGCAGGTTGAATCCAGGTCACCGGCATCCCATACGCCGGGTCATTCCCCAGCACGCCGTCAATCTCGCCGTAGGTTTCGCTGGAGGGCAGCGCCATCAGTTTATCCGCCGGAATATCCGCTTCGTCAGCCTTTATGCCGTTGATGAAAATAGCGTACTGGCTGGGCTTGAGGCGGAAATTTTCCCGAATACGGATCTCCGGTAGCAGCACGCCGTTGCCGTCGGAAATCACCTGCCGCACGCCGCGAATCCGCTGGGTGAGCGGGTTACCCTGCGCTTTATCCACCAGCGCCACCAGCTTATAACCGAGGCTTAAACTGATGGGTTCGATCAGCGGGATGGTCTCCCAACTGACCTGTTGCTCGCTGGTTTCGGTGATAGTGCGGGTCAGCGTTTCGAGGCTTTTCTCTTCCGCCTCCGCCGCCTGCGGGCGTTTGCTCATCCGCCAGCCGGTAAAGCCAAGCAGGGCGCTGAACAGCAAAAATGGCAGGTGCGGCATCCCGGGCACTACTGCCAGCACAAACATAATCCCGGTGGCGGTGTAGAGCACCGACGGGCTTGCCAGAAGCTGGTGGCGCACGTCATGGGCGATATCGCCGTTATCGCTGACGCGGGTGACGATAATTGCCGCTGCGGTGGAGAGCAGCAGGGAAGGGATCTGCGCCACCAGACCGTCACCGATGGTCATCAGCACATACTGCTGGAAGGCGGCATCGGCGCTCAGGTTGTATTTGAAGATCCCGATACAGACGCCGCCGATCAGGTTAATCGCCAGAATCATCATCCCGGCGATGGCGTCCCCGCGCACAAACTTCGATGCCCCGTCCATTGCGCCGTAGAAATCGGCCTCGCTGGCAACATCTTTACGCCGGGTTTGCGCCTGCGCCTGGTTGATCAGCCCGGCGTTAAGATCGGCGTCAATCGCCATCTGTTTGCCGGGCATCGCGTCTAAGGTAAAGCGGGCAGAAACCTCGGAGATTCGCTCAGCCCCTTTGGTGACGACGATAAAGTTGATGATCATCAGAATGATAAACACCACGAAGCCGACGACAAAGTTGCCGCCAATCACCACCTGACCAAACGATTCAATCACCTTACCCGCCGCACCCGCGCCGAGATGCCCGTGAAGCAGCACCACGCGCGTGGAGGCGACGTTAAGCGTCAGGCGCATTAAGGTGGTGATCAGCAAAATGGTCGGGAACAGGCTGAATTCCAGCGGCCTTTTCGCCGACACCGCCACCAACAGCACCATCACCGCCAGCACAATGTTGAAGGTGAACAGAATATCCAGCAGCGCAGGCGGCAGCGGCAAAATGACCATCGCCAGAATGCATAGAATGACCAGCGGCACGCCGAGATTACCGCCGCGCAGCAGCGCGAGGAACGATTTAGTTGTTTTCGCCATCCAGTTTAAGCACCTCTTTGGGAATGGAAATATGTCTGTTCAGCGCCGGGCGCGGCTGTGCGCCGTCGCGCCAGTGTTTCATTTGCAGGACGTAGGTCAGAACGTGGGCGATGGCCCGGTAAAGCTGAAACGGAATTTGCTGGTTCACCTGGGTGGTGTAGTAAACCGAGCGCGCCAGTCGCGGGAACTCCACCACCTCCACCTGATTTTCAGCAGCGACCAGGCGAATATAGAGGGCGATTTCATCGGTGCCTTTCGCCACCACAAACGGCGCGGCAGCGCGCGACTGGTCATACTGCAACGCCACGGCGTAGTGGGTCGGGTTGGTGATCACCACGTTGGCTTTCGGCACCACTTTGCGGATTTGCCCCATCGCCAGTTGCCGTTGCAGCCGCCGCACGCGCGCCTTCACTTCCGGCTTGCCTTCCTGATTTTTGTACTCTTCTTTCAGCTCCTGTTTGGTCATTTTCAGCCCTTTGGTAAACAGGGCTTTCGCCAGCGGCACGTCGACAAGCGCAAAGAAAATAAACAGGATGACAAAGTTGCGCATCACGCTGGCGTAGAGCGATAAGCCATCGTTAATTGCCAGTTTGAACGGCAGCGCCTGCAGGCCGAGAAAGGCGGTAAAGTTATTGCGCAGGCTGATCCACAGCATTACCAGCACTACCACCGACTTCACCGTCATCTTTCCCGTTTCCGCCAGATGTTCACTGGAAAACAGCCGACCAATGCCTTTTAACGGGCTGATTTTGCTGAAGTCCGGGAGGATTTTTTTCGGCAGAAACAGCCAGCCGCCAGGCACCAGCGAAGAGAGGAGCGCGGCGGCGGGCATCGGCAGCAACGTGAGAATAAACTTGCCGAGAATTAACAGGTGATGGCGCAGAAACTGGCCGATAACGTCCGGATTATTAATCTGCTGCGCGTACTGATGCACGCTGATAAAACTCTCGCGCACAAAATCGGCATACCACGGGAAGCTGCTGGAGATCACCACAAACGCCGCAAACAGGCTCGCCGCCAGCCCCATATCCTTCGAGCGCGGCAGTTGCCCCTCTTCACGCGCTTTACGCAGCTTTTGCGCCGAGGGTTTTTCTGTTTTTTCTTCGCTGCTGCTATCCGCCATAGTGACCTTTCAGCGCGTCGAGTTGCTGCAACACAAAATTCGCCAGATGCAGATAGTGATCCGGCAGGTTGTAGAGCAGGGTGGCAAAGCAGACCAGCCCCGCCAGCATGTTGATGGGAAAGCCGAGCGAAAAGAGATTCAGCGGCGGCGCAATGCGGTTGAGCAGGCCAAAACAGCCCTGCACAATCAGCATGATAAAAGTGGTCGGCAGCGCCAGCAGCGATGCCGACGCCAGCACCCAGCTAAAGGCCAGCGCGATAGTGCGCAGGGTTTGCGGATGCAGCGCGTTGCCAATCGGCCAGTAGGTGAAGCCTTTGTACAACACGCTCACCAGCAGCAGATGCCCGTCCATGGCGAAAAACAGCAGGATCGCGTAGACGTTGATAAGCTCCGCCAGCACGGTGGTCGATGCGCCGCTGCTTGGGTCGTTCATCACCGCCATGCTCATCCCCATATTGAACGAGAGAATTTGCCCGGCGAGTTGCAGCGCGAGAAACAGAAACTGGAACATCAGCCCGAACAACATCCCCCATAAAATTTGCTCTACCGTCAGGATCAGGCTGTTGAGTGAAAGCAGGTCGTGGGGAACAGGATGGGGGATCAAGGGCGTGATGATAATTGCCAGCGCCAGCGACAAAATAATCCGCACGCGCACGGTCAGGGCGCTGTTATCCAGCACCGGCACATAGCGCAGAAACGCCATAATGCGCACGAAGGGAAACCACAGCCCCAGCGCCATATCCATCAGTTGCGTAACGTCGCTTGTGCGCATCTTAATGCACCAGCAACGCGGCCTGGCTAAACAGGTGAATGCAGAGATCATGCAACTGGATAATCATCCATTTGCCGCACACGCCAAGCACCACCAGCGTGACAATCAGCCTCGGCAAAAAGCTCAGGGTCTGTTCGTTAATCTGCGTTACCGCCTGGAACACGCTCACCACCAGGCCGACCAGCAGGCTTGGCACCACCAGTACCGAAACCAGCAAAATCACCACTTTTATGCCGCTGGCGACAATGTCGGCGGCTACGTCAACGGTCAGCATAATCAGCCCAGCCCCAGCCCGCGAATGCTGGTGGTGAGCGTGCCGATGGTCAGCGACCAGCCGTCGATCAGCACAAACAGCATCAGCTTAAAGGGCAGCGAAACAATCAGCGGCGACAACATCATCATCCCCATCGCCATCAGTACGCTGGCGACAATCAGGTCGATAACCAGAAACGGGATGTAGATCATAAAGCCAATCTGGAAGGCGGTTTTCAGCTCGCTCAGCACATAGGCGGGCACCACAATCGTGAGATCCTGGTCAGCGGCATTGCCCTTCGCGCCACCGATGGTCATGATTTGCGCCATCGCTTTTTTGTCAGTCTGCGCCAGCATAAAACGTTTCAGCGGCGTCGCGGCGGTGCTTAACGCATCGGTCAGGGTAATTTGATCGTTTTCGAACGGCACCACAGCGTGGTCGTAAATATTGAGCCAGATGGGGCGCATCACCAGCATGGTGAGGGAGAGCGCAATGCCAATCAGAATGCGGTTCGGCGGCGTTTGTTGCAGCCCCAGCGCCTGGCGCAGCAAGGACAGCACGATAATAAAGCGCGTAAAGCAGGTCATCATCAGCACCATCGTCGGCAACAAACCGACGAGGGTCATCAGAATCAGCACCTGAATTTTGACGCTGTACTCCTGAGTGTTGCCGTGGGTGACCACGTTAAGCAGCGCAATATCGCCGCCCTGGGCGAATGCCAGCGGGGCGAGCGCCAGCAGCGCAAGCCCCAGCGTCAGTTGAGTGCGGCGTTTCATGGTGCCAGGTCGTTGATATCGCGGGTGTTAAACTCCAGCACGCGCAGGCCGTACTTCTCGTTGACCACCACCACTTCCGCTTTGCCCAGCAGAATATTGTTCACTTTAATATCCAGCGGTTCCCCGGCGAGTTTATCCAGCTCAATCACCGTGTCGTCATCGATGTTAAGCAGGTCGGCTAACATGATCTCTACTGACGACACTTCCAGCGTTAAGGTCACCGGAATGCGTTTCAGCAGCGTCATCGAGTCGGAAAAGCGGTCTTCCAGGCGGGTGACCAGCGTCTCGGCGTCGGCGGATTTCACCGCTGGCGCAACGTCATCGGTGAGGCCAAAATCCCCGGATAAAATATCGTCTTGTTTACTCATGGCTATTCTCATTCTTGCCCGCCAGCTCCGACAAAAACAGCTTGTCTTTGTCTTCCACAATCAGGGCGCTAAATAATTCAGATTGTCCAATCGCTACCGGGAACGTTTCTCCCAGAGATATGGGTAAAATATCCCCGGCTTTTATCTGCGCCAGATCGGCGACATTCATCGATAGCTCGGCAATTTTGACGTTCAGGGTTAGCGGCAGGGAGCGGATGATCTCTTTAATCAATGCCGGTTTATTGACCGGCTTCGCTGCCTGCTGCGGTTTACTGTGTTCGCTGTGGCGGATCAGATTTAAAATAAAATCGGTATGGGCATCGTCGAGCAAAATACGAAAGCTGCTCTCTTCATCACCCGCGAGGGTAAAGGTTAATTGATATGCCCAGTGGGTAATCACCGTGCTGCTGTCCAGTTTTAATTTCAGCGCAATACCGGAAGTTTGCAGATTAAAAATCAGCGTGCAGATATCCAGCGCCAGACGGTTCTTTAACCGTGTTTCGGTTTTGGTCGGTAATCCATCATGGGCTTTCGCCTCTTCGAGGGATGATTCCAGACCATAAAAATTGCCCAGCAGCATTAACAGCAAGGAGCGATCAATATCAAACGCCAGATGCCCGACCTGGGAAACCATCAGTTCGGCGTTTTTATTAATAATATCCATTTCGCAGCCAATCTTTTTTAAGGTGATATTGCTGCGATGCTTTTTGAGAAAATAGCTGCCCAGATGCGAATCAATAACATCAAAATTCCCCGTAAACAGGGTCGGCAGGCGATGGTATGGGCGTCCGAGCCGATTACCTTCTAATTTAAAGATGCCTGGCGTTTTACTGTACTTCAGCATGGCTTACTTTCTCTGCTGTAATGGTATGGGCGTTTTTGTGCACACAAATCCGGCAGTGACACAAGGTGAGGTATTAAATAGAGGGAACGTGAGGCAGGCAAATTATTAATAGGGTGAAAAAATAATTAAATTATTAAAGGGTGAGATATCAGGCATCGTCATAGAACATTGTACGAACTGTAGGCCTGATAAGACGCGTAGCGTCGCATCAGGCACCGGCGCACAACTGCCGGATGCGGCGTAAACGCCTTATCCGGCCTACGGTTCTAACTCATTGTTTAAACTAAAATAATATTTTTATTATCGTTTAATTCAAACTTGTTAATCCCGACGATGATACGCTTAAGAACATCCTGATTATTGTCGCTACTTATATCGTTCACCCTATGTCTGAACTTATTGCATCTGCCGCTTCCAGCATTAACGCTTTTACTCTGGCAAAGCGTGTCGCCGCCTTTAACGTGCCGGTCCTGATTCAGGGCGAAACCGGTGCGGGCAAAGAGTGTGTGGCGAAATATATTCACACCGTAGCCTTTGGTGAAAATGAAAACGCGCCCTATATCGGTGTGAACTGTGCGGCGATCCCGGAAAATATGCTGGAAGCCACCTTATTTGGCTACGACAAAGGTGCATTTACTGGCGCAATTGCCAGCGTGCCGGGGAAAATGGAACTGGCGAATAATGGCACCTTATTACTCGATGAAATTGGTGAAATGCCGCTGGCGCTACAGGCTAAAATATTACGCGTGTTGCAGGAACAGCAGGTTGAAAGATTAGGCAGCAACCGACAAATTAAACTTAATTTTCGCCTGATTGCCTGTACCAATAAAAATCTTGAGCAGGAAGTGGCTGCCGGACGTTTTCGTGAAGATCTCTATTATCGTCTGGCGGTAATCCCTATTACCATGCCGCCGCTGCGTGAACGCCTGAACGATATTATTCCGCTGGCAGAGTCATTTATTAAAAAATACTCAACGGTGCTGGTGAAAAATATCACTCTGTCGGAATCTACCCGTCGTGCGCTGCTTAATTACCGCTGGCCCGGAAACGTTCGCCAACTGGAAAACGCCATTCAGCGAGGAATGATTTTAAATCGCGATGGCGTGATTTTCCCGGACGCACTAGGCCTGCCGGAAAGCGATAAAAAAGAAAATACAGAACAAGCCTGGCCTGTTCAGTCAACCGTACAAATTGCCGAAACCAGCGATTTAGGCCAGCACGGACGTAGCGCCCAGTATCAATATATCGCTGACCTGATGCGTAAATATCAGGGTAACCGCAGCAAAATTGCCGACCTGTTAGGCATTACCCCGCGCGCACTGCGCTATCGACTGGCCTCCATGCGTAAGCACGGTATCGAAGTTTTCTCCTGACCCGGAAGTTAAAAATGAGCATTACCAATATCAACAGCACCATGCAGGCGCAAATCATGCAGGACGTGCAGCGGATGCAGGCCAACGCCCAGGCACCGGTGCTGCCCGCCATGACCTTCAGTTCCACTGACCCGGACGTTTCGTTTAACCGCATTATGTCCGGTGCGCTCGGTCACGTTGACCAGTTCCAGCAGGTGGCGGAGCAGCAGCAAACGGCTATCGATACGGGCAAAAGTGATGACCTCGCAGGCGCGATGATAGCCAGCCAGCAGGCGTCGCTCTCTTTTTCCGCGCTGGTTCAGGTGCGCAATAAAATCGCCACCGGATTTAACGATCTGATGAGTATGTCGATCTAACCCTATGAATGAACAAATCAAGAAGTTAACCCAGGCGTTTCCGGCGTTTCGACTGCGTCTCGCAGATAACAAACGCTGGGCGCTGATGGCGGGCGTGGGGCTTGCCGTTGCGGCGACGGCGATTATCGTCAGCGTACTGTGGACCGGCAATCGCGGCTACGTCTCGCTCTACGGCCGCCAGGAAAATCTGCCCGTGTCGCAGATTGTCACCGTGCTGGACGGCGAAAAACTCACCTACCGCATCGACCCGCAAAGCGGGCAGATTCTGGTGCCGGAAGAGGCGCTGTCGAAAACGCGCATGACTCTTGCCGCCAAAGGCGTACAGGCGCTTTTACCCAGCGGCTACGAGCTGATGGACAAAGACGAAGTGCTCGGCAGCAGCCAGTTCGTGCAGAACGTGCGCTACAAACGCAGCCTCGAAGGGGAGCTGGCGCAGAGCATCATGTCGCTGGACGCGGTGGAGAGCGCGCGGGTGCATCTGGCGCTTAATGAAGAGAGTTCATTTGTGGTCAGCGATGAGCCACAAAACAGCGCCTCGGTGGTGGTGCGCCTTCACTACGGCGCGAAGCTGAATATGGACCAGGTGAACGCCATTGTGCATCTGGTTTCCGGCAGCATTCCGGGGCTACAGGCCAGCAAAGTCAGCGTCGTCGATCAGGCGGGAAATCTGCTGACCGACGGCATTGGCGCGGGCGAGGCGGTTTCTGCCGCTACCCGTAAACGCGATCAGATCCTTAAAGACATTCAGGACAAAACCCGCGCCAGCGTGGCGAACGTGCTGGATTCGCTGGTCGGTACGGGGAATTACCGCGTCAGCGTGATGCCGGATCTCGATCTCAGCACTATCGATGAAACCCAGGAACACTACGGCGACGCACCGAAAATCAACCGCGAAGAGAACGTGCTGGACAGCGACACCAATCAGGTGGCGATGGGCGTGCCCGGTTCGCTCAGCAACCGTCCGCCGATTGCGGCGAATCAGATGACCAACGGCACGGAAGATAATCGCTCGCCGGAAGCGTTATCCAGGCACAGCGAAAGCAAGCGCGACTATTCATACGACCGCAGCGTCCAGCATATTCAGCATCCCGGCTTTGCGGTGAAACGCCTCAACGTGGCGGTGGTACTCAATCAAAACGCCCCGGCGCTGAAAAACTGGAAGCCGGAGCAGACCACACAGCTTACCGCGCTGCTGAACAATGCTGCCGGTATCGACGCCCAGCGAGGCGACAACCTGACGCTTTCACTGCTCAACTTTGTGCCGCAGGTGGTCCCGGTCGAACCGCTAATCCCGCTGTGGAAAGATGACAGCGTGCTGGCATGGGTACGCCTGATTGGCTGCGGCCTGCTGGCGCTGTTGTTGCTGCTCTTCGTGGTGCGCCCGGTAATGAAACGCCTGACGGCGGTACGTGCGCCGGTTATCACACCAGAACCGGAAACTGTCAGCGAACCGTGGATCGCCATGCCGGAAGAGGAGCGCAAAAACGTCGAACTACCGTCGCTACCCGGCGATGACAGCCTGCCGTCCCAGAGTTCCGGCCTTGAAGTGAAACTCGAGTTCCTGCAAAAACTGGCCATGAGCGACACCGATCGCGTTGCCGAAGTTCTCAGACAATGGATTACCAGCAATGAGCGAATTGACAATAAATAAGAGCAACAGCTACCTGGAACAGGCGGCGATCCTGCTGCTGTGTCTGGGCGAAGAAGCGGCGGCGACGGTGATGCAAAAACTGAGCCGCGAAGAGGTGGTGCGCCTGAGCGAAAACATGGCGCGGCTTTCCGGTGTCAAAACCAGCATGGCGCGCAAAGTGATCAACAACTTTTTTGATGAGTTCCGCGAACAGAGCGGGATTAACGGCGCGTCGCGCTCTATGTTGCAGGGCATTCTTAATAAAGCTCTCGGAACGGAAATTGCCAGCAGCGTGATCAACGGCATTTATGGCGATGAGATCCGCTCGCGGATGGCGCGCCTGCAATGGGTGGAACCGCGCCAACTGGCGATGCTGATCTCCGAAGAACATCTGCAATTACAGGCGGTGTTTCTCGCCTTTTTGACGCCGGAAATTTCGGCGGCGGTGCTCTCGTATCTCAACGAATCGGTACAAAACGAAATTCTCTACCGGGTGGCGAAACTCAACGATGTTAACCGCGACGTGGTGGATGAACTGGACCGCCTGATCGAACGCGGCCTGTCGGTGCTTTCGGAGCACGGCTCGAAGGTGAAAGGCATTAAACAGGCAGCGGATATCGTCAACCGCTTCCAGGGCAACCAGCAGGTGATCCTCGACCAGATGCGCGAGCGCGACGAAAACGTGCTGGAACAGCTTCAGGATGAGATGTACGACTTCTTTATCCTCAGCCGCCAGAACGAAGAGGTGCGCCGACGCCTGCTCGACGAAGTGCCGATGGAAGACTGGGCGGTGGCGTTGAAAGGCACCGAAGCTCTGCTGCGTCGTTCCATTTACGCGGTAATGCCAAAACGTCAGGCTCAGCAACTGGAAGCGATCACCGCGCGTCTGGGGCCGGTGCCGGTCAGCCGTATCGAACAGATCCGCCGCGAAATCATGGGTATCGCCCGTGAGCTGGAAGAGGCGGGAGAAATCCAGCTACAGCTTTTTGCTGAACAGACGGCGGAGTAACCCATGACCATTGAAACACTGCGCGGGCGATATCGCCTGCACCGTTTTCCGCCGCGCCAGCGGGCTATGGCGAGTGAACCGCTGATCGCAGGGATCAGCGCCGCCGACTACCAGCGCCAGTTAAAAGACGGTTTTCAGGAAGGGCTGCAAAAAGGCTTTGAGCAGGGGATGACCGAAGGGATCGACCAGGGATTTCTTGAAGGTCATCAAAAAGGGTTTGAAGATGGGCGACGCCAGGGCTACACCGAAGGCAGCCTCGCCGGGCAGCAGGAAGGGCGCAGACAGTATGTAGAGGCGGCGCAGCCGCTGGAAAACATCACCCGTAAAGTGAACGACTTCCTTGCCCATATCGAACGTAAACAGCGGGAAGATTTGCTGCAACTGGTGGAAAAAGTAACCCGCCAGGTGATCCGCTGCGAACTGGCGCTGCAACCGACGCAACTGCTGGCGCTGGTGGAAGAGGCGCTGGCGGCGTTCCCGTCCATGCCGGAAACCCTGCAAGTGATGATGAGTGCGGAAGAATTTAACCGCATCCGTGACGCGGTGCCGGAAAAAGTGAACGAATGGGGGCTGATGCCTTCGCTTGATTTAGCGCCGGGCGAGTGTCGGGTGATTACCGATAAATCAGAACTGGATATCGGCTGCGAGCACCGCCTTGAACAATGCATGACCGCGCTGAAAGAGACGCTGACGCCGGAGTCGCAGAGTGAGTGATTTTTCCGCTTTCGATAACGCCCTGCGCTCGCTGGAGTCGATTCCATTAGCCCGCATTGCCGGGCGGCTGGTGCGCCTTAACGGCATTCTGCTGGAGAGCGTTGGTTGCCCGTTAATGACCGGGCAACTGTGCCGCATCGAAAGCGCCAATCACACGCTCATCGACGCGCAGGCCGTGGGCTTTAATCGCGACGTCACCTACTTAATGCCGTTTAAACAGCCAGTCGGCCTGATGGCGGGCGCGCGCGTCTTCCCGGAAGAAAAAGCTCACGACATCCTGATTGGCGAAAGCTGGCTAGGCCGCGTGGTTAACGGCCTCGGCGAGCCGCTGGATGGCAAAGGCCGCCTGAACGGCAATGACCTTCTGCCGCCGCTGCCGCCGTCGGTTAATCCCTTAACCCGGCGTTCAGTGGACGAACCGCTGGACGTGGGCGTGAAAGCGATCAACGGCCTGCTGACCATCGGCAAAGGCCAGCGCGTCGGGCTGATGGCGGGCAGCGGCGTCGGGAAAAGTGTGCTGCTGGGGATGATCACCCGGCAGACCAAAGCCGACATTGTGGTGGTTGGGCTGATTGGCGAACGCGGGCGCGAAGTGAAAGAGTTTATCGACCACTCGCTGGGCGCGGACGGGCTGGCAAAGTCCATCGTCGTTGTCGCACCCGCCGATGAATCCCCGTTGATGCGCCTGAAAGCCACCGAACTGTGCCACTCCATCGCCGCCTGGTTTCGCGACCGTGGGCATCACGTTTTACTGCTGGTGGATTCCCTCACGCGCTACGCGATGGCGCAGCGTGAAATCGCCCTCTCGCTCGGCGAACCACCTGCCACCAAAGGCTATCCGCCATCGGCATTCGGTATGATCCCCAAACTGGTCGAAAGCGCAGGCAACAGCGAAAGCGCCGGATCGATGACCGCCATCTACACCGTGCTGGCGGAAGGCGACGACCAGCAAGATCCGATCGTCGATTGCGCCCGAGCGGTGCTGGACGGGCATATTGTATTAACCCGCAAACTGGCGGAAGCGGGGCACTATCCGGCCATTGATATCGGCCAGTCGATCAGCCGCTGTATGAACCAGGTCACCAGCCTGGAACATCAGCAATCCGCCCGCGCGTTAAAGCAAAACTACGCCGCCTATATGGAGATCAAACCGCTGATCCCGCTCGGCGGCTACGTGCAAGGCGCGGATGCCAGCGTCGATAAGGCGGTAAAAATGTACCCGACCATCGAGCGATTTTTACGCCAGGAGATGCGTGAACCTGCCTCCCTCGAACTGGTGCAAAGCCGCCTGCAAATCCTCTTTCCCAACGCCAAAAAGGCAGAACAGTAACCATGCGACAAATCATCGACACCCTCGCGCAATTGCAGCGCCTGCGGGATAAATCGGTCAAAGACAAAACCGTCGAGCTGGCAAAGCAAAAACAGATCTGCGCGGGCTATGACAACAATATCAAAGCATTAGGTTACCTGGTGGAGAAAACGTCTGCGGGTGCGGCGGCGTCGGTGGAATCGCTGAAAAACGTCAGCGGCTACAAGGGCACTTTGCGAAAGGTGATCGCCTGGCAGGAGCAGGAAAAAACGCTGGCCAACATCAAAGCCACGCGAATGCAGAAAAACCTGACGGCGGCGGCGTGTGAAGAGAAAGTGGTGGCTTTGACGCTGGACGACAAACGCCGTGAGCAACAAGAAAGCGCCACGGCGAAAGCACAAAAAGCGGTGGACGATATCGCCGTGCAGTGCTGGCTGCGGCACAAATTAGCGGAGTAGCCATGAAAACGGTCATCACCTTCGGCACCTTCGATGTGTTTCATGTCGGTCATCTGCGCCTTTTACAACGCGCCCGCACACTGGGCGAGCGGCTGCTGGTCGGCGTATCGTCAGACGCCTTAAATATCGCCAAAAAGGGTAGGGCACCGGTTTACCATCAGGATGAGCGCATGGCGATTATCGCCGGGCTGGCGTGCGTAGATGGCGTATTTCTGGAAGAATCGCTGGAGCAGAAAGCAGAGTATTTGCGGGGGTACAGTGCGGATATTTTAGTGATGGGCGATGACTGGGCAGGGAAGTTTGACAGCTTCGCGTATATTTGTGAGGTGGTGTATTTCCCCCGCACGCCGTCGGTATCGACGACGGGGATCATTGAGGTGATTCGGGGTAAATCAGCCACCTACTGATTTAATTCCCGTAGTAGTCTGGTATTGAGATACAGTTTTTCCCGGCCTACGCTCATCTCCTCCAGTACGCCAGCTTCTGTCAATTGCTTAAGATAAGATGACGCTGTCTGTCGTTTGGCTATGTTACGTTCGACAAGGTTTTGAATCCGGCAGTAGGGCTGGGCAAAAAGCGCCTGAATTAACTCATGGCTGTAGATTTTTGGCAGCTTCTCACGGACATATTCCGTTGTTTCAGCAATCAATTGCCGAACAACTGAAATCTTTGTGGTTGTCCATCGGGACGTGTTTTCAACTGCTGACAGCATAAACAAAATCCACGCCTCCCAGTCACCTTCCTCCGTCACTCTGCGCAGATGGGTGTAATAAGCCGTGCGATTTTCAAGAATGAAACGCGACAGATACAGGATTGGCAGCGAAAGTAATTCAGTCTGGATCAGATACAAAATATTCAGGATACGGCCCGTTCGTCCGTTACCGTCCGGGAAGGGATGGATACATTCAAACTGATAGTGCGCAATGGCCATTTTTATCAACGGATCTAAATCATCATCACCATGAATAAACCGTTCCCAGTTCGCCAGTAAGTTGCGGATAGTATCTTCACCAACAGGTGGCGTGTAGACGATGTTATTGTCCTGATCGCGTAATACGGTACCCGGTGTTTTACGGATATCGGTTTGCACAGCGCGTAACTTTGTGCAAATCGCGATTGCGGTGTTTGTACAGAGCGGCCAGGCCTCGAGATGGGTATAACCATCATTCAGTGCGGTGCGATAGCGCAACGCTTCTTTGGTTGCCGGATCGGCACCTTCTTCACGATCTGCATATTGAAAAAGTCGATCGCTGGTGGTTACGATGTTTTCAATGCGTGAAGAGTCTTTCGCTTCCAGCATCGGGAGAATGTTGATGAGCAGACCTTGAGCGGGGAGCAATTCGCCAGCCGTTTTCAGCTCAGCAATGGCAGCCCGCGCATTGATACACGCTTTCAGAACGCTTCGTGTTTCTATGCGTTCTAAATCTGGAGGCAAACCGGGCAGATCGTTGTAGGGGATTTCTGGGTTCCATTTCATATATTTAAAAAATCGCGTTTTATCGACATATAGCCATCATATGTCGATACCATAAACATGTCACTGCAATATGTTTAAAAAAATGCGTTTTTTCGACATGTAGTCCAGGCATGTCGATGGCATAGACATATTATGGCGATATGTTTTAAAAAACGCATTTTATCGACATATTCCTGACAGTTTCCTTGCCCGCAACGCCTTCACAATCACCATCGCCGCCCGTTCACCCGCCTTGCCATCCATAAACGCGTCGCAATAGTGATGGCGAATCTCCGCCAGCCGCGCCTGCAACGCTCCCCAGTCAAACGCCTCTGACAGCAGATAACGCAGTTCTGCCATATCGTGAGCGACGGGCAGTATCGCGCGGATTTGCTGATCGGCGCTCTCCGGCGTGGAGTAGCTTTTCTCGCCGTCTAGCAGTTCATTCATGCCTGGAAAGTCGAGCAGGATCACCCGCTTATCGACGTGGATAGCATCGAAAATAAAACCGCTGTTATCGGTGAGCACGTAATCGGCCTTTTCCAATAGTGCCAGCGTGTGCTGAGCAGAGTCGGTGCGCTGTTTTAAATGCCTGCGCGCCAGTGCCAGCGATGCCGCTTCTTCCGGGCGCGAGCAGGTGCCGTGGTGCAGTTTGCAAATCAGGTTCACATCACCGCTTAAGCGCCCCAATTTTTCAGCCCAATGGGGCAGGGAACTTAATGCGCCAAACGTGGGGGCGTAGAGCACCGTAGGTTTACGCTCGTCCAGTTTGATATTTCCCGGCAGGGTGCGGTCAAACGTGCCGTTATGCCATGCGTCGAAGCGTGGGTTGCCAACCACTTTTGCATTGCCGAAATGTTCCAGCGCCCGTTGGCTGTAGTGGCTGTAACACAAAATGCGCTGATAAAAACGGTTCCAGTCGGCGTGGTTCCAGGTTTCTTTGGCTAAGCCGTACATGGCGCGGACGTTCACCGCTGCCAGGCCATTGAGCGCGGGTGTGTGGTAGGGGCTGACCAGGCATTTCACTCGCTGACCATGTGCCTGCATTTCAGATAAGCGCATTCCTTTAAGCTGCGGATCGTCGATGCTTTTCAGCGTTTCCAGCATCTCATCAAGAAACGGTTTAAACACGCGGTCGTTGATCACCAGCGTACAGCTTTGCCCCTGCGCCTGTAGCGCGGTGACAATTGGACGGTACAGCGCGTAGTGGAAGGAGGTTTCCATAAAAAAGCCGATGGTGTCGGCGAGGGGGAACGTGGATGGCTTTGTCGCTACAGGTAACTTATTGAAGTAGTGGCTAATGTTGTCGGTCTTTCTTCCCTCGATATCACTAAAGCCCGGTCGCTGGTAACAAAGGCTCGGGTAACAGGCCAGCCATTTGTCGGCGCGTAGGAGCGGTTGCCAGCCGTCTTCCAAAGAGTGTTCATCGTTGCTCATCTGCTGCGCCAGTTGCGGGTAGTAGCGGCTATTCACCAGATAAGCACACACTTTGCGGCAGTCCCGTGCGTGCACGACCCCAGGCAAACTTTTCAGCATCGTTCCCTGGGTAATTTCGCCACCGAGGATCATCACCTGCCACGGTATTTTCGTCAGGCTGGTGAGCAGGGTGTTCAGCACCTGAATATGTTTCTCCTGCTTGAGAATGACCGCATCATCTTCCAGCAGCAGGTAGTTTTTCCAGCCATGCTGTTGCGCCAGGCGCAGCGCCTGTAAGTGTGACTGACGGCGGCCCCGTTGACCGTTTTCATCTTCACAGGCGGCAAGGCGGGTGATCTTCTCAGGCGGAATATGCAGCAGTGCCAGTTCTTCACGGATCTGCTGCAAGCGATCCGGGCGTTTATCCAGATTAACCAGAACGATCTGATCGACAGCCTGATGGTTGATCGCCTGGTAATGGGTGGCGTTATGCAGACTCAGATAGGCATTGCGCAGCAGCGGATCGCTGACGATTTCGCTCAGTTCGGCGTTTACCGGCGTGCTGGCTGTGAGAATAAAATCTTTATCAAAGGTGTTGTGGCTGTGCGAGATGCACAGAATGGTGCGCTCGCCGGGCAGTTGTAGCGGGTTAACGCTGAAATTGTCGGTGAAACTTCTCTCTTCGCCAAGGTTGCAAACATCGTCGTAACGGTGTTTTTTCAGATAGTTACGGTGATAACAAAAGGTGCCGTTGAGGATGTTATGCGGGCCAAAGCTGCGGCTTTGAAAGATGCGATTAATGTGGCTGTACCAGATGGGGATCTGGTCGGAACCGGAGATTAGCGCCCGGTGTTTTTGCATCATGGCAATGGTGTACGAGATTTTATCTGCCGGGTAGTAATCGTCATCATCCATACAAAGGATGTACTCGCCCGTTGCCAGTTCGTTGAGCGTATTGCGTTTTTTGCCCAGCGGCAGTTTTTCCGGGTGATGGATATAGCGGATGTTAAAGGTTTCCGGTGTGCCATTGGTCAGGCGGTCGATGATGTATTGATGGCTTTGCGGCGAGTCGTCGAGGATGATGAGTTCGCGGCGGTCTGCGGGGTAATCCTGATAGCGGTACATATAGAGCAGGTACGGCAGGAATGCGCTGCGGTTCCAGGTTGGTGTGACGACGCTGACGAAGGGTTTTTCGCGGTGGGTGGCGAGTGTTTTGATGATGGTTGGTGTTGGCATGGTGTTTGGGTGAGTTAATGGGTGAATGTGATGAATGTGCGCATATTGCCCCTCACCCTAACCCTCTCCCCAAAGGGGCGAGGGGACCGATCGAGCACGGTGTTGAATAAGGCGCAGGTTTGCTCCCTCTCCCTGTGGGAGAGGGCCGGGGTGAGGGCATCAGCGCGCACGTTGCCCTTCACGTCAGCAGCGAAAATGCTGAAAGCAGCGGGTCCGCAGCACATAACGACTTAATTTGCTGGCGAATCGGCAGCGCATTTTCACTCGCTCGCCAGCGTTCAAACACCGCGAAGAGGGCGAAAATATCCTCCTGCCGTAGTGACGAACCATCCAGCGTCCATAAACTGATTAACGTGCGGAGGAGATAAAAATCGCACACCAGCGGGAAATAATCCGCCCCGTCTGCCTGCCCGATCGCCTCGTGGTAAACGCGGTAGATCAGGTAATTACGCAAAATCCAGGGTGAAGTGGTGAAATGCTGCTGCCAGGTAGTTTGCCACTGCGTCTGAAGCTGCTGATGTAACAGAGCTTCACTGTTGGCGTCATGCAATGTCAGTAAAGAAACCTGCAACGGCAGCGAGGCTTTGCGCGGGCTTTCCGGCAGAATCGACCAGTCAAACGCAAAACTTCCGAGCAGCGTCACCAGTTGGCGTGCCAGCTGTGGCACGGGCGGGAGCTGGGCGAACTGTGCCTGTAGCGTACCTTTTTGCGCATGGTCGGCCAGCGCCTGCGGCAGGGTCGTCAAACGGGCCAGAGTATCGCCATCCTTGCCTGGCATTTTACTGGCGCGGGAGAGCAGGATACCGACGGCATACAGTGACAATTCCGGGGTTAAATCGGGGAGCGTAAGGGTGCTCAAAATGACCTGGTTTAGTATCACATCGCGCGCGGAAAGCTCTCCGGCACTCTCTTCCATAGACCGATAGGTGAGCTGTAATTCAAACGCATTGGCATCGTTGAGCACCGCTTCGCAACTGGCAATCTCGGTTAATGCCAGGCTCTGGCGAATCTCGTTTTTCCACACCTTGCGGACATATAAAGGCGAACCGGGATGTTGCGCGATAAATTTGCGCACAAATTCTGGTTCGTAACATTCAATAAAACTCATAGGAGGCTTCCAGTCTTTAATGCTGAACAGGAATTGCAATTACCGTGCCGGAAAATTTTTTAATATAAAACAAAGAATTGTTTTTCAGGCGGAAAATCCATTTCCGCTATGGGGGAAGGAATGGTCATTATTCCTGATAAATAAAATCCGCTTCGCTGCCTAAAAAAGACTGAATAAATTCATACTGACGAATCAACAAATCGCCGTTTTTATCGTTATACGCCTTACAGCGTTCGGCTTTTTGTTCAAGTCGTTGCCACAAGCGTTGTGCCGCCTCTTTTTGTACGGCGGGTAACCAGTTAAAAATCTGCTCTAAACCTTCCCGATTGACGCTGACGCCGAGAAATTTCAGCAGGCTGTGGCGCTGTTGGCTGTGGCTGTTTAACTGCTCATAGTGATGCGTTATCTCATCATTCACTGCCAGTAATTCTTCACTCGCGCGGCGAATCATGCAGATACGCTGACGTTGAAGCAGTGCGCGCAGGGAATCATACAGCGCGTCGTCGTCACGAATGCCCTGCAGCAGCGCCTTTACCTGTTGTAACCGGATACTCACTTCATCGGCCTCTTAGTTCTGGAAAAAACTCAGCATGTCGCTGGCTAACTGTTCGGTGTCCACTTGCAGGCTGCCGGAGGCCAGCATCGCCTGCATTTGCGCCACTTTGTCGCTGTCGATATCGCTCTCTTGCTGGTCGTTCAGCGTTTGCTGGGCAGACTGCAATCCCGCCTGGGTAATGTCATCGGCGCTCAGCGTCGTGGTGGTGGTCGCGCTTTTGCTGGTCTGGCGGGTGCCAGTAGCGGAAGCCGTTGGGCGATTGCCTGGCATAGTCGGGGTGATTTTCATCGCAACCTCGTCTCTGTTTGAAGGTGTGTTACTCCGGTAAAGCGGTGAATGTGGGGCAAAACTTTAATCGCCAGCGCAAATTACTCTGCGCTTACCGTCGTCACCACACCGCTTTCCGCTACCATCGCGCTGATAACCCGCTGGCTGCTGGCATTGCGCACTTTCACCATCTCCCCTTTGCGACCATTTTTCAGCGCCACACCGGGCATCGAGGCGGTGATCCCCGCGTTCTGGTAAACAATCATCACCGGCTGATCGCGCTCGACCAGCACCGGAGAAACCAGTTCCTCTTTGGTGATGGGTTTACCCGGTTGCAGGGCATGTTTACTGCTCAAACCAATCGCGTCATCAAGATTCATCAACATATCCCGCCGCTGGGCGCTGACGTTGTAGGGCTTCAACTCCACATCATTCGCCGTAAGCGGCGTATCGCGGGCAATCACTGACTTTGCCATTACCACCGGCACCCGCACATCCGGGCGCACCGCCACGTTCATCTGCCAGCTTTGCGGGCAACTGACGGTGAAATTCATCCGATTGAGGGCGATTTCTGCGGGCGAAGTCAGCGTGACGCCGGGTGCAGTCGCACAGGGCGCGGCAGTCGCAATCTGCGACGGAATGTAGACGTTAAAAGTGTAGCGATAGTCATGCCATTGCCGCTGTTGTGCCAGTGATTCAATCTGCTGGCTGGCGGCGCTCAGCACCTGGGCGTTGATCTGTTCCCGCGCGCTGTGTTGCACGGGATGGACGGCGGCGTAGCCCGGTAAGGCCAGCGCCAGGAGGAAATATAACTTCCGCCTGCAAAATTGAAAACTCATAAACCCTTTCTCATCAGTTACTTAAAAATTGGCACAGCGATTGCTTAGCGTATGCGGATTGAAGCAGGAGTGACGCAGGAAATGGGGATCAGTTTTCAACAAGCATTGGGAGTACATCCGCAGGCAGTGAAGTTACGTCTTGAGAGGACCGAGCTACTGACTGCGAATCTGGCGAATGTCGATACGCCAAATTTCAAGGCTAAAGATATTGATTTTGCCAGGGAGATGCAACGGGCAAATAACGCGGCGGTGGATGTGCAGTACCGCGTACCAATGCAGCCGTCGGAAGATGGCAACACCGTGGAACTGAACAGCGAACAGGCGCGGTTTTCACAAAATAGTATGGATTATCAAAGCAGTCTGACCTTTCTGAATCTGCAAATTAGCGGCATCAGAGAGGCCATTGAAGGGAAATAAGCATGTCATTTACTGATATCTATCAGATTTCCGGCTCGGCGATGACGGCGCAAACGCTGCGTCTGAATACCGTCGCCAGTAACCTGGCGAACGCGAATGCGCCCGCCAGCAGCGAGGCGCAGGCGTATAAAGCGCGCAGCCCGGTGTTTGCGGCGGTGTATCACCGCAGCTTGTTGGCAGGTACACATCGTCATGCGATTGACGGCGCCAGCGTACAGGTGCAGGACGTGCTGCAAACCGGCGGGGCGGTGAAACGCTATGAACCGCATTCGCCGCTGGCCGACGCCAACGGGGATGTCTGGTATCCCGACGTCAATGTGGTGGAACAGATGGCGGACATGATGTCGGCCTCGCGCGATTTTGAAACCAACGTCGATGTGCTCAATAACGTGAAAAGTATGCAGCAAAGTTTGCTGAAACTGGGAGAAGCCTGATGAATACCCTGGCGCTGAATGCGCAACCACAGGCGCACTCTTCCTCTGTGGGAAGTAGTGCGGTGGCGCAAAACAATGTGGGAGCGACCCCGCAGAGCGGTAATGTGGGCGATAGCGCAGCTACCACCGATACCAGTAGTACGACAACGTCCACGGATTCGTCGCCCGTCGATACCTTCCTGACGCTGTTTGTCGCCGAGATCCAAAACCAGGACCCGACCGACCCGACCGACGCCACCGAATATATCGACCAGCTTTCGTCGATGGCGCAGGTGGCGATGATGGAAGAGATGAGCGTGCAGGCCAACACCAACGCGGTACTGATGAGCAACATTCAGGTAATGGCGCTCGGCAACCTGGTGGGCGACGACATTATGGTACAGACCACCGCCTTGCAGGTGAGCGACCAGACCATTAACGGTCGCGCCACGCTTGACGACGCCTGTACCACCGCCGATCTCCACTTTACCGATGCCGCAGGCGATGACTACACCGTCTCGCTGATCCCGGAAGGCAGTTCTTCCGTGGGGCCAGGGCAGGTCGATTTCTCGATTAACCCGGCTGATTACGGTATCCCGCCGGGTGATTACGACGTGTCTGTGGTCACCAACACCGGGGAAGAAGAGGTGCCGATTGAAGTCTCCGGCGAAGTGGAAGATGTGCGCATCCCGCTCGACGGCAGCTCTCCGGTGCTCAACGTCGCAGGCGTGGGCGAAGTACCGTTCACCATGATTAGCCAGTTTGGCGTACCCAATACCGACAGTGATGTGGCGTGATGACCGGTGCCAAATTGCCTGATGCGCTTCGCTTATCAGGCCTACATGAAACTGCAATCTATTGAATCTGCGTGGTTTTGTAGGCCGGATAAGGCGTTCACGCCGCATCCGGCAAAACAACGGGCACGCTGCCAAAATCTGAATTAACAGGAAGAAATAATGAGTTATGAAATTGCCGCAACGGGGCTGAATGCCGTTAACGAACAACTGGACGGGATCAGTAACAACATCGCCAACGCCGGAACGGTGGGCTATAAGTCGATGACTACCCAGTTTTCAGCGATGTATGCCGGAAGTCAGGCGATGGGCGTCAGCGTAGCGGGCACGGCGCAAAGTATTTCACGCGGCGGTTCGCTGGTCTCCACCGGCAATGCGCTGGATCTGGCGATTAACAACGACGGCTTTTTTGTGACCTGCGACAGTGCAGGCAATATCTCCTATACCCGCGCCGGTTCGTTTGAAACTGACAAAGACGGCTATATTGTTAACGCCTCGGGCGCTTATTTGCAGGGTTACCCGGTCGATGACACTGGCACCCTGCAAACCGGTACGGTCACGGATATCCAGATCAAAACCGGCAATATTCCGGCGCAGGCCAGCAGCAGCCTGACCTTTACCGCTAACTTCAATGCCAGCGACACTGCTATCGATCGCACAGCCGTGCCGTTCGATCCGACCAATAGTAGCTCCTATACCGACAGCTACACCACCACGGTGTATGACTCATTAGGCAACGAGCACTCGGTATGCCAGTACTTCACCAAAACCAGCGATAACACCTGGGAAGTGCAGTACACCTTCGACGGTCAGCAGCAGACTGGCGTTCCGGCGACCACTTTAACCTTCGATCCGAATACCGGGAAACTGACCTCGCCAACCACGCCGCAGACCATTGAGTTTCAGACCGACGCCGCCGCGCCTATCGATTTAACCGTCGATTACTCCACCTGTACGCAATACGGTTCTGACTTCTCGGTTACCACCAACTCCGCCAACGGCTACGCCTCCGCGACGCAAAACGGTGTGCAGGTCGATGATGATGGCAAAGTTTACGCCACCTACAGCAACGGCGAGCGCATGTTGCAGGGGCAGGTGGTGCTGGCGACGTTCCCGAATGAAAACGGCCTCGAAGCGGTAAGCGGCACGGCGTGGGTACAAACGGGCGAATCCGGCACACCGCTGATTGGCGTTCCCGGCTCCGGCACTTGCGGCACGCTCACGTCCGGCGTGCTCGAAAGCTCTAACGTCGATATCACCAGCGAACTGGTCAACCTGATGACCGCCCAGCGTAACTATCAGGCCAACACCAAAGTGATCGCCACCAGTACGCAGCTCGATGACGCGCTGTTCCAGGCAATGTAATGGATCGCCTGATTTATACCGCCCTGAGCGGGGCTTCTCAGACTTTGTACGAGCAGCAGATTAGCGCCAACAACCTGGCGAACGTCAATACTAACGGTTTTCGCGCCGATATGGCGATGGCGACCAACGACAAGGTGAAAGGCGGCGGCTTCGACACGCGCTATATGGCGCAGGAAGGAGCCAGCGGTGTGAACGACAGCACCGGTGTTGCGGAAAAAACCGAGCGTCCGCTGGACGTGGCGATTCAGGGGGCGGGTTACATAGCGGTGCAGGATAAAAACGGCAACGAAGTCTATACCCGCAACGGCAACATTCAGCAGGACGACCAGGGGCAACTGACCATCGACGGCAATCTGGTGCTGGGGGATAACGGGCCGATCATTCTGCCACCGAACGCCATTGCTTCGTTTGGCAGCGACGGCACGCTCTCGGTCACGCCCGATGACGGCGACGTGACTGCGACGATGGATATCGATCGCCTGAAGCTGGTGGATATTCCGGTCGCTAACCTGGCGAAAAATCCTGAAGGGATGCTGGTGACTGCTGACGGCGTGCCAGCCCAGCGCGATGAAAACATCAAAGTCAGCGGCGGTTTTCTGGAGGGCAGCAACGTCTCGGCGGTGAGCGAGATGATGTCGTCCATCGCCATGAACCGCCAGTTTGAAGCGCAAATCAAGATGATGAAAACCGCCGAAGATATCAGCGACGCGGGCAACCGCTTATTGCGCGGCTCGTGATAACAGACACCAGGGAATAAATCACCATGAACGCAGCATTATGGATCAGCAAAACCGGCCTTTCGGCGCAGGATGCTGAAATGAGCGCGATTGCCAACAACATCGCCAACGTTAACACCACCGGCTTCAAGCGCGACCGGGTGATGTTTCAGGATCTGTTCTACCAGACCCAGGAAGCGCCGGGCGCGATGCTCGACCAGAACAACATCATGCCGACCGGGCTGCAATTCGGTAGCGGCGTGCGCATTGTCGGCACCCAGAAAACCTTCACCGAAGGCAACGTCGAAACCACCGACAACGCGATGAATGTCGCCATTATGGGGCAGGGATTTTTGCAGGTGCAGAAGGCCAACGGCGATATCGCCTATACCCGCGACGGCAATTTGCAGGTGAATGCCGACGGCGTACTGACCAACTCGCAGGGCTTGCCGCTACAGCCGGAAATCGACGTACCGGCGGGGGCGACCAACGTTGCATTTGGCGAGGACGGCACGGTGACGGCGATCTTACCCGGCGACAGCGACGTGACCGAGTTAGGGCAACTGACGCTGGTGAACTTCGCTAACCCGGCGGGGCTTTCCGCTGAAGGCGACAACCTTTATCTGGAAACCGCTGCCAGCGGTCAGCCGACCGAGGGTGTGCCGGGCGAAGATGGGCTGGGCACCTTGCAGGACAATGCACTGGAAGGCTCGAACGTGGATATCGTCAACGAAATGGTGGCGATGATTACGGTGCAACGCGCGTACGAGATGAACGCCAAAATGGTGTCGGCTGCGGACGATATGTTGCAGTACATCAGTCAGACGCTGTAAGGGTGTTGGGGAACGTGCGGTCTGATGCCCTCACCCCGGCCCTCTCCCACAGGGAGAGGGAG